>DATMNJ010000354.1:0-6138 GCA_035569175.1 Thermoanaerobaculia bacterium
CCGGGCGGTGGTAGTGCTCGGCCATGGGCAAATGCCGGAGCCGAAACCCAGAGGGCGAGGAGCACAAAGGACTTCAGAAATCGCAGGACGATTGCCATGGCGCACTCCGCTTTTCGCCGAAAGCCGGCGACGGGCGTGCACGGGCTGGTCCGCCGGAGGGGATCGGGACGACGAAGCGTATCACCCGCGCTCGCGCAGCGCGTCGAAATCTGCGCCCGCCGGAGCGCGCACCTCCGGCATGCGCTTCAAGAGACCTTGATGTTCGCTCGAGCGTGGGCCGTGATCTCCGACGTGGCTCGCTCCTCGGATGCGCCGCCCGGCAGGATCTCGCCGTAGATGATCATCACTTCCCTGCGCCTGCTGGCGTCCGGAAGATGGAAAAGGCGAAGGGTGACGAACGTGCCATCGAGCTTGAAGCCCTTGGCGCGGAGGAAGTCCGCGGCAGCCTTCGAGTCGGAGTCAGGCCGATCGTCCATGGTGAAGTAATGCGGACTCACCCTGACGTCGCCCATGAAGGCGAGACGCCCGAGCGCCACGGGCTTCTGCGCAATTCCCGAGTAGTCGTAGGCAGAGGCGTTGCTCGGATAGTAGTGCTCGAACTGGATCCAGTAGAAACGGCGGATCGAATGATCGGCAGCGGCGACGATGAAGAAGTGCTGCTCCGCACCCGCGACCTTCAGGATGTCGATGGACTGCCCGCCGGCGTAACGAAACGACTTGTCCGGTGTGAACGAAGCGCTGGGATCGGCGGTTGAGATCAAAGTGCCGCCCTTGACCTCGCGCAGCGACGCGGCGTTCAGAATGAGAGTGGATGACAACAGGATGACCAGGATTGTCGAGCGGCGAAGACGCATGGGCACCTCCCGCACAGAGGTACGCCGGGCCAAGCCATCGGTTTCGCGCCACGGCACGGCGCGAGGCGCTCGCGCGCTCTCGAAATCCGCCCTCACTCCGAAAAGGTCGTGGTGTCGAAGCCGCCGCACGAGCTGCCGGCAGGCTTCTCGTAGGTGTGCACGGCACCGCTGACGGCGTCGGTCACCGTCAGCGTGTACTCGACGTCGGTCAAGCCGCCGTAGAAGATCCAGAAGTGGCCGTTGACGGGCCGGCCATCGACCATCTTCACGAAGACTTCGGGGTTGGACAGGTTGCCGGTGAAGGCCGGAAGGCTGAACGTTCCGAAGGAGTCGTTCTCGTTCGCCGCCGCTCCGGTCGTCGTCCTTCCCGTGCGCGGGTCCGTCGCAGAGAGCTCGACCGTGAAGCTGCGGCCGGGGCTCAGAAACAGATCGCCGTCTCCGGCGCAGGCCGCGGCGGGAGCCGCCGCGGGGGCGGGGCCATCGGAGGGCGGAAAGGCCTCCGTATCGAAAGCGCCGCAGGCCCCGCCGGCCGCTTTCGAATAGGTCCGCAAGAGTGAGGTCGACTCCTGCGTGACGGAGACGGTGTACTCGACGTCGGTGAGCCCTCCGTAAAACACCCAGAAGTTTCCGTTGACGGCGCGTCCATCCACCACCTTGACGAAGACCTCGGGGTTGTCGATGTTTTGGGTCAGGTCCGGCAGGCTGAACCAGGCAAAGTCGTCGGTGTGCGCAACGGCCAGCCCGGCGCTGGTGCGGCCCGTCCTCTGGTCCCGGGCCTCGAGCGAAATCAGGAAGTCCTCGCCCGGAGCCGTCGACAGCGTCGCCCGGGCCGCCCCGAACTCGTATTCCCGGACGCCTCCGCCGATCGTGGCCGCGCGCACGACGCTGCCGGTCGCGTCCACGAAAAGGCCGGCGACGGGAACGTCTTCGAGACCGTCCCCGAAGGGGAGCCACGAGAACCCGCCGTCGGTGCTCCGGAGCACGGCGCCGCCGTCGCTCTCGATCCCGTAGAGAACCGACGGGCTCGAGGGATCCAGCGCGAGCTGCCCGAGGGTCGCCCGAAGGAGCGTCCAGGACGCGCCGTCGTCCCGCGTCCGGAAGGCACCGGCGGCGTCGGCCAGAATGTAGATCGCGCCCGGATCCGCGGGCGAGGTGCTGATCTGCGTCGAGGACGTCATTCCCGGTGGCAACGGGATCGTCGTCCAACTCCGCCCGGCGTCCACGCTTCGCGAGAGGGCGGACGCCGGCTCCGCGCAGGGAACATTCTGGGCGTAGAGACAGTGGTGGCTGGCCGCGTAGATGGTCGTGGGGGTCCGCGGGTCGACCGCGATCGAGGTCACCTCGTCGAACGCCACGGGGGGCAGAACGGAGAGGGCGGAGCCCGCGGGCGCGTACGGGAGACCCGCGGAAATCGACGTCCAGCTCGCTCCGCCATCCCCGCTCCGAAAGAGCGAGGGGAAGTACGCATACAGCACCGACGGGTCCTTCGGATGGACGACCACCTGGGACTGGAGGCTCGCATCCGGATTCGCGAGCGGCGCCAACGACAGGCCTCCGTCGTGGCTGGTGTTCAGAAGCGGCGAGTCGCCGGCCTCGACCGAGAGGTACACCGTGAGAGGGTCGACGGGATCGACCGCCACGACGTACCCCCGCAGGAGCGGGTTGACGCAGCACCACGTGCGGCCCCCGTCGTCGCTCCGGTCGACGGGGCACGGCGAGGCGTCGGCGTAGAGCGGGCCGCCGCGGCTCGAACCCGTCCTGAGAGCGAGGATGTCGGTCAAAGCGAGGCCGTGATGGATCGCCTGAAACGATGCGCCCTGGTCCGCGCTTCGGTACGGGCCGGTCAGCCGCCGCCCCGCGTGGAGAACCGCGGGGTCCCGTGGGTCGAAGGCGAGCGCGGTGACGGAATCGAAGTACACCGGGTTGTCCGTGCTGCCCCAGGCCATTCCACCGTCCGAGCTCGTCCAGAACGACTCGTAGGTCGAGAGGTAGAGGCGGTTGCCGTCGGCCGGATCGACGGCCATGAAGATCGGGTCGGCGGTGAGGGGTCCCGTCGGCGACCAGGTGTCTCCGGAGTCGATACTCTTCCGGATCGTCCCCGCGCCGGTTGCGTAGAGTGTGTGCGGGTGGCCCGGGTCCATCGCGAGCAGCGAAACGCCCGCCAGTCGCTGCCACGTCGCGCCGCCGTCGTCCGTTCGAAACGAGTCGCCTCCGAACGCACCCGGCGACGCGTAGGCCCTGTTGGCATCGGTCGGGTCCACGAAAACGGCGAAAAAGGCGAACCCGGCGAGGCCGGAGGCGCTCCAACTGGCGCCGCCGTCCGTGCTCTTCAGGATGCCGTTGCGCGCCGTGCCCGCGTAAAGGACGGTCTGCGTGGGTCCGCGGCCGGCGGCGAGGCAATACACAGGAAGGGTGACGACGACGGGTTCCCATCGAGCCCCTCCGTTAGTCGATACGAAAACCATCCCGTCGCCCGCCTGCGCCTTGGCATAGACCCGATCGGGGTCGATGGGATCGATGAGGATCTGATCGATCACACCGGTCGTCAACCCGGCCCCGGAGGCCGCCCACGTTCGGCCGCCATCGACGCTCTTGATGATCGAGGCCGTGTAGTGACCCGTACTGTACGAGCCGGTTCCCGCATAGAGAATGTCGGGGCGCGTCGGGTCGATGGCAAGCGACAGGATGCTCGCTCCTTCCGGACCCCGGGAAGTCCAGCGATTGACACCGGCGAGCGCGGTGACGCTCCAGAAGAAGAGGACCAGGGGCACCGCGATCACCGGAACGACGCGCTCGATCCAAGTCCGTTGGTTCAAATGGCCTCCGGAGTCGGGCTCGAGGCTGGGGCCGGACTCCGGGAAGTGATACGAGCGCGGAGCCCCGGACGTCGCAGAGGCGGCGCCAACCGAACACCCGCGAGGCGGGCCAGACTCAGCGCACCATCATCCACAGATACGCGTACTGGAGTGCCGTGACCTGCGCCGTCTGCTTGTTCACCGCGCCGCTGCCGTGGCCGCCCTCGGTGTTCTCGAAGTAATAGACGGCGTGCCCCTGCGCCTCGAGCTTGGCGACCATCTTGCGGGCGTGGGCCGGGTGCACGCGGTCGTCGCGGGTGTTCGTCCAGAAGAACGGGGTCGGGTACTTCGCGTCCGGATTGAGGAGTTGGTACGGCGACCACGTCTGGATGTAGGCCCAGTCCTCGGGCTTGTCCGGATCGCCGTACTCCGCCATCCAGCTCGCGCCGGCCAACAGGTGGCTGAACCGTTTCATGTCGGCCAGCGGGACCTGCGCGACGACGGCGTGGAAGAGCTCCGGGTAGAGCGCGAACGTTCCGCCGACGAGCAGGCCCCCCTGCGAGCCGCCCATGATCCCGAGGTGCCGCGCCGAGGTGATCTTGCGCGCCGCGAGGTCCTGCGCGACGGCGGCGAAGTCCTCGAAGTTGTGGATGTGCTGCTCCTTCACCGCGGCCTTGTGCCAGGCGGGGCCGAACTCTCCTCCCCCGCGGATGTTCGCGAGGGCGTACACGCCGCCGCGCGCGAGCCACGCGGACCCGAGGACTCCGCTGTAGCTGGGCACTTCCGAGACCTCGAAGCCGCCGTAGGCATACAGGAGCGTGGGGGAGGTTCCGTCCGACTTCACGCCCTTCGGTCGCACGACGAAGTACGGGATCTTCGTGCCGTCCTTCGACGTCGCCTCGAACTGGTCGGTCGTGATCCCCTTCGCGTCGAAGAACGCCGGCATCGTCTTCACCTGGACGGGCGCCGCGCCGTTCTCGGACAGCCACAGCGATCTCGGCGTCGTGAAGTCCTCGTACGTGAAGAAGAAGGATTCCGACTGGTCGCTCGTGGCCGTCAGCTCCGCGGTGCCAATCCCGGGTGTCGGGATCTCGGAGCGCGACCACGTGCCGTCGTCCTTCAGGGAGAGGACGGTGAGGCGGCTGCGCACGTTGTCGAGCGTCTGGAGCAACACGCGGTCGCGCGTGCGCTCCACGCCGGCGAGCGAAACGCGTGCGCTCGGCTCGAAGAGAACGTCGAACCGGCGCACGCCGCGCAGGAGGTCGTCGACCGTTCCGGCGAGCAGCGACCCCTCGCGGTAGGTCTTGCCGCCGACGGCCCAGTCGCTGCGCAGCGAGAAGAGAAGCCGGTCGCGGAAGAACAAGCGGGGACGGGAGTCCTCGGGCAGGTCCACCTTGGCGAGACGGTCGCCGAGGTAGAAAAACGTCTCCTCGCGGAAGAACGCGGGGGTCCGCGTGATCAGATCGTACCGGCCGTCACTCAGGATCTCGGTCCTTCCGCCGGAGCCGACGTCCTCCGCCTTGCCCTCGAAAACCGCCCGGGCAGCGGACACCGGAGTGCCGCGCTTCCACAGCTTCACGATGCGGGGATATCCGGACGACGTCAGCGACCCCGACCCGAAGTCCGTTCCGAGCCAGAGCGTGTCCGCGTCGCGCCACGCGATGAAGGACTTGGCCTCCGGCAGGACGAAACCGCCGGACACGAACTCCTTCGTCTTCGTGTCGAACTCGCGCTCGACGGACGCATCCGAGCCTCCGGGGGACAGGCTCACCATGCAGCGCACGTACGCGGGAGCGAGGCAGGTCGCCCCGTGGAAGACCCAGGGCTTGCCGTCCGCCTTCGCGAGCGCGTCGACGTCGAGCACTGTCTCCCACTGCGGAGCGGCCGTGCGATATGAGGCGAGGGTCGTGCGGCGCCAGATCCCGCGCTCGTGCGCCTCGTCCTTCCAGAAGTTGTAGACGGCCTCGCCGTAGAGCTCGGGCGTCGGGATCTTCTCCTTCGAATCGAGGATCTCTAGCGTCCGCGCGTAGATGGGTTTGTACTCCGGCCGGGCCTCCAGGACCTTGAGCGTCTTCGCGTCGTGCTCGCGGGCCCACGCGAGGGCCTTCTCCCCCTGCACGTCCTCGAGCCACTGGAAGGGATCGTCGACGGGCGGCGCCGCGGCCGTGCCCAGGCCGGCCAGTCCCGCCAGCGCGAGCCCCGCCGCCGTCAGCCGATTCGAGCCCGCAAGGGACTTCCTCATTCATGCACCTCCGAGAGGTGCGGATCATAACGGGGTCGGTGCGGATCCGCTATCCGGCTCGGCGTGAACCGGCGACACGTCGGGCGGGCCGCCTCATTTCTTCCGGCTCGCGTCGGCCTCGAGCTGCGAAATGCCTTGTCGCACTGCGGCCCAATCCCCCAGCGCGTACATCGCGAGGGAACGCGGCGTCGTCCCTTCGCCGGACTCCGCCGCCACGCGGTACCATTCGCACGCGTCGCCGAAGCGT
>DATMNJ010000355.1:0-2717 GCA_035569175.1 Thermoanaerobaculia bacterium
CGACCTGGCCGGCTATGCCCGCGCCAACGCGCTCCTGCGCATCCCGGCCGGCGCCGGAACTCTCGAAGCCGGGGCGATCGTCGAGTGCCTGCCCCTCGGAGCCCTCTCCTGAATCGCGGGAGAAGAGAGGCCGCGTCCCACGAGGTCCGGCACCACCGGGCGCACGCCCCGGACGGCGTCGCGATCGCCTACACGCACTGGCGCCGCCCCGCCGTGGAGCTGTTGGTTCTCGCCCCGGGCTTCTGGCGGGTCCGGCTCGGCCGCGAGAATCTCTTCCTCGCCAACCACTTCCTGCGGCGCGGCTATGACGTCGTCGCGCTCGACTTCCGGGGGCACGGCGACAGCGGCGGCGGTTACGCCTTCGGCTCCGAGGAGCACAACGACTTCACCGCCGTCATCGAGGAGCTCGTCGGACCCGGGCGGACGTACGAGCGCTTCGCCGTGCTCGGCCTGTCCATGGGCGGCTCGATCGCGGCGCAGGCCCTGGCGGCGCGTCCGGATCTGCCGTGCCGGGCGCTCGCGATGATCTCCTCGCCGGCCGATCTCCGGGCCCTGCGCCCGAAGCCGTGGAAGCTCGGCGCGATGCGCCAGGTGCGCCTGCGCCATGCGCTGCGGGTCCCGAAGCTCGCGTCCAGGGGCTTCGGCGACCGCAAGCCGCGCGCCGACGAGGCCGTCGCCTCGCTCGCCTTCCCGAAGCTGATCGTCACCTCGAAGGGCGACTGGCTCGTGGATCCCTCGCACGGGCGCGCCCTCGCCGAGGCCTCCCTCGCGCCCGTCGACCTCGTGCACCTCGATCTGCCGGGCTCCCTCCACGCCGACGGCCTCGTCGAAGCCGTGCCGGTCCAGCTGCTGCGCGTGCTCGACCGCTGGTTCGCGAAGAACGCGCCCCCGTGACTAAGGCGTTGATGAACCGGCAGGTCGCGGCTGAAACCGCGCCCATAGAATGCCCCCTGTGGCTCCGACACGGCGCGTCGCGATCACCGGCATCGGCTGCCTTTCCCCGAACGGCAACGGCCGCGAGGCGTTCGCCCGGGCGCTCGAGCTCGGGCAGAGCGGCGTCGGGCGGATCTCGCTCTTCGATCCCGAGGGGCTGCCGGCCACGATCGCGGGCGAGCTGAAGGGCTTCGATCCGACGGCCCACATCGAGGCCAAGGACATCCGTCACGTCTCCCGGGCGGTGCCGATGGCGATCGCGGCGTCGGCCGAAGCCTTCGCGGACGCCGGCATCGACCCCACGGCCCTGTCGCTCGACGAGCAACGGGAGATCGGCGTCCTCCTCGGGACCGGCGGCGGACCGATCGAGTTCTCGGAGCGCATGTACCACCTCTACTACACCAACCAGGTCAAGAAGGCGTCGGTCTACGCCATCCCGTCGGGCACGGTCGGCACGCTCTCCTCCGAGATCTCGATGCGCTTCGGCCTGCGCGGGCTCTCGCACGTCCTCTCGACCGGCTGCGCGTCCTCGACCGACGCGATCGGTCACGCCTTCCGGGCGATCAAGCACGGGACGGCGCAGGTGTTCCTGACGGGCGGCGTCGACGCCACGGTCGTGCGGGGAATCATGGAAGGCTTCGCGATGATGCGCATCGTCTCGACCGGCCGGGAGCGGGAGCCGGCGCGCGCGTCGCGGCCTTTTTCGTCCGACCGCGACGGCTTCGTGCTCGCCGAGGGCTCGTGGATGTTCGTCCTCGAGGACCTCGACCGCGCCCGCCGCCGCGGCGCCCGGACCTACGCCGAGATCCGCGGCTACGGGGCCACCTGCGACGCCCATCACCGGGTGCGGCTGGACGAATCCGGCGTCGAACCGGCGCGCGCGATGTCGCTCGCGATGAGCGAGGCGGGGCTGGCGCCCGAAGCGATCGGCTACATCGCCTACCACGGCACCTCCACGGTCCTGAACGACCGGGTCGAGACGCGAGCCGCCAAGCTCGCGTTCGGCGGCGCGGCGAAGACGACGCCCGGGTCGTCCATCAAATCCATGATCGGCCACCCGCAGGGGGCCTGCGGCGCCGCGGGCCTCGCGGCGACGGTCCTCGGGATGCGGGACGGGTTCCTGCCGCCGACGATCAACCTCGACGCGTCCGACCCGGAATGCGACCTCGATTACGTCCCGAACGCCTCGCGCCGGACCTCGTTCGAGACGGCGCTGTGCAACTGCATCGGCTTCGGATCCAAGAACAGCGCCCTCGTGATCTCGCGGGCGCAATGAGCTTGTTCGTTCGAGCGCGCCGGCCGAGCCGGGAGCTTCTGGACGATCCGGCCCTGCCGGCCGCCGAGATGCGGCGCTCCCTCCAGGACATCGACTTCGTCCACCGGCACTGGGGCGTCTCCCGCGCGCTCGTGCGCTACCTCGCGCCCCGGGTCCGGGCGCTCGGGAGGCCGGCGCTCATCCTCGACGTCGGCGCAGGCTCGGGAACGGTGTCCGAGCGCCTGCGCGCTTCTCTCTCGCAGCTCGGCAGCCCGGCGCACTTCGTGGCCCTCGACCTGCAGTGGCGCCACCTGGCGGCGGGACGGACGCTGTGCGGGCAGCGGCCGCCGCCCGCGGTCGGGGGGGATGCGTTTCGCCTCCCCTTTGGGGATGGGGCCTTCGACTTCGCCGTGTCGACCTTCTTTCTGCATCACTTCTCGCCCGCGGAAAACCGGGAGCTGCTGCGCGAGCTCTCGCGCGTCGCGCGGCGCGGCTTCGCCATTCTCGACATGCGCCGCCACCTCGTCGC
>DATMNJ010000356.1:0-8104 GCA_035569175.1 Thermoanaerobaculia bacterium
GGGCTGGCGCGACGAGGTCCTCCACGCGATCGAGGCCGGCGACAACGAGATCGCGCGGATGGCCGCCCTGGTGGTCGAGGCCGTCGCATCCGCGCACCTGGCCACGATGGGGCGGCTCGGCATCGCCTACGACGTGCTGCCGCGCGAGAGCGACATCCTGCACAAGCACTTCTGGGCGAGGGCCTTCGCGATGCTCAAGGACAAGGGTGCGATTCACCTCGAGACGGAGGGCAAACACGCCGGCTGCTGGGTGCTGCGACTGGGCGAGTCCGAGGAGTTCGCCGGGATGGAGGAGCCCGACAAGATCCTCGTGCGCTCGACCGGCACGGTCACCTACACGGGTAAGGACATCGCCTACCAGCTCTGGAAGTTCGGCCTCCTGCCGACCGACTTCGACTACGAACGGTTCCGGCCGCAGTGGACGTCCGGGTCGGTGCGCGAGCAGGAGGTGCCCCGGGCCGTCCTCGATCACCCCGTCTGGCAGACGGCGCACACCGGCGGCTCCCCGGGCGCGCCCGCGTTCGGACACGGTTCGCGCGTCTTCAACGTCATCGACGTGCGCCAGTCGTATCCGCAGAAGGTCGTCCGGGAGGGCCTGCGCGCGCTCGGCCACGTGAGGGAGGCGGATCGGTCGGTCCACTTTTCCTACGAGATCGTGGCCCTCTCGCCGAAGGCAGCCCGCGAGCTCGCCGAACGGTTCGGCGAGGAGTACCGCCTTTCGCCCGAGGACGAGAAGAAGCCCTTCGTCGAAATGTCAGGCCGCAAGGGCCTCGGCGTCAAGGCCGACGACCTCGTCGAGCTGCTCCTCGAGCGATCGCGCGCGGAGATCGGGAAGCGGCGCAGCGAGGACGCCGAGGGCGGCGCGGGCGCGGCCGAGCAGGACGCGCGCGCCATCGCGATCGGGGCCTTGCGGTACTTCCTGCTCAAGGTCGGCCGCAACAAGATCATCGCGTTCGACTTCGACGAGGCCCTGAACTTCGAGGGCGACACCGGGCCGTACCTCCAGTACTCCCTCGTCCGGACCGACAACATCTTCCGCAGGCTCGAGGAGAAGGGCCTCTCCCCGGTGCCCTCTCCCGACGCCCTCGGTGACGAGAGCTGGGACGACGATCTGTGGGCGATCGCCCTCGACGCCGCCTCGACTCCGGATGTCGCCGAGCGCGCGGTCGAGTCGCTCGAGCTCGCCGCGCTCGCGAGGCACGCCTTCGTCCTCGCGCAGGCCTTCAATCACTTCTACCATCGCCAGCCGATCCTCCAGGAGGCGGACGCCGCGGTCCGGAACCGGAGGATCGCCATCGCACGTATTTTCCGGGAGGAGATGTCGCGATTGCTCGGTTTGCTGGGCATTCCAGAGCCGGGGCGCATGTAGCCGGAGAAAGCCGTGAACAAGGTCAACCTCCTCGAAAAGTTCTCGCTCTTCGCCGATCAATTCAGCCCGAAGATCGTCGGCGACCTGAACGACCACCAGGTCAAGCTCGTCAAGCTGCAGGGCGAGTTCGTCTGGCACCACCACGAGAACGAGGACGAGCTCTTCCTGGTCGTCCGTGGCCGCATGCGGATGGGACTGCGCACGGGCGACATCGAGCTTTCCGAGGGCGAGTTCTTCATCGTGCCGAAGGGAACCGAGCACAAGCCCTCGGCCGACGAGGAGTGCTGGATCGTCCTGATGGAGCCGAGAACGACGCTCAACACCGGCAACGTCGTCGGCGAGCGCACGGTCGCGGAGCTGGATCGGATCTAGATGGCTTCCCCCGCCGCGCGGCTGCCCGACAACGTCCCGGGCGAGTTTTACGTCGACCGGACCTGCATCGACTGCGACGCCTGCCGGCGCATCGCCCCCGCCGTGTTCGAGGAGGGCGACGGGCACTCTTTCGTGCGGGCCCAGCCCGACTCGCCCCATGACCGGCGCCGTGCGCTCATGGCCCTCGTCGCCTGCCCGACGGGCTCGATCGGCAGCGCCCCGGCCGGGGGCGGCCGCACCGACGCCGCGGAGGGCGTCGCCGCCTTCCCGGAGACCGTGGACGAGAACGTGTCCTTCTGCGGCTTTACGGCCGAGAGTTCGTTCGGGGCCTGGAGCTACTTTATCGAGCGGCCGGCCGGCAACCTCCTCGTCGATTCGCCGCGCGCCGCGGGGCCCTTGCTCGCCGCGCTCCAGGCGCGTGGCGGCGTCGGCACGCTCTTCCTGACGCACCGCGACGACGTCGCCGACCACGAGGCGCTCCATGAGCGCTTCTCCTGCGAGCGGATTCTGCACGAGGACGACGTCACCTCGGCCACGCGCGGCGTCGAGCGCCGGCTCGTCGGCACGGAGCCCGTCGCGCTGTCGGGAGACCTCGTCGCCATTCCGACTCCCGGCCACACGCGCGGCCATGCCGTGCTGCTCTATCGCGACAAGTATCTCTTCACGGGAGATCACCTCGCGTGGTCCCGCCGCAGGGAGCGCCTCGTCGCGTACCGGGACGCGTGCTGGTACTCATGGAGAGAGCAGATCCGCTCGATGGAGCGTTTGCTCGATTACCGCTTCGAATGGGTCCTGCCCGGCCACGGCGGCTGGCACCATGCCACCTCGGCCGCGGCGATGCAGGCCGAGCTCGCGCGCTGCGTGGCCTGGATGCGGACGGTCTCGCCGTAGCCCGAGCGGCGCGGGGTTCTAGCCGGAAACCTCGAGCCCGCGGTTCTCGACCGCGACCAGGAGCACGCGCCCGTCGCCAAGGCCCGCCAGGGCCTCCCGGACCGCCGGGGTCTTGTCGGAGGCCGAGAGGATCACGACGCACCCGCCGCCGCCGGCGCCGCAGGCCTTCGCTCCCCACGCCCCGGCGGCAAGGGCCGCGGTGATCGCGGATTCGACTCCCGGCGACGACACCACGGGCGCCAGGCGCCGCCTCGCCTCCCACTCCCGGCGCAGCGCTGCTCCCATCGCTCGAAAATCCCGGGCTTCCGCGGCCTCTGCCATCTCGCGGGCGGCGACGGCCACGTCTTCGAGGCGCTCGGCGACGCCGCGATCGCCTTCCAGGCGCGCGCGAAAGATCTCCCAGTTGTTCATGCCCGACGAATGCGCCGCCCCGGTATCGAACAGCGTCAGGTGTCGCAGCCACGACGCGGGTTCCGCGTCGCGCCGGGAGGCCTCGGTGCGGCCGGGCCAGAACCGGATCGCGTGGATCCCGCCCGAGAGCGGCGGGTAGTAGTCCTGAACGCCGGCCGGCTTGCCCAGCACCCGGGTCTCGACGTCGCGGACGAACGCCACCTCCTCGTGCCCTCCGAAATCGCGGCCCACGCTCGCCGCGAGCGCCGCGGCCATGGCCACCGTCAGGGCCGAGGATCCTCCGAGGCCCGAGCCGTAGGGCACGTCCGAGGACAACTCGATGTCGCTCGGCATGCCAATCGCGAGGCCCTCCAGGACCGCCCCGGCGAGCGCGCCCCGCGGATCCGCCAGCAGCTCCCCCGGCCGGGCCGCCGTCCTCTCGTGCCCGAGATCGGGCACCGAGACCCGAAACCCGCTCTCGCGCCGCCGGACCCGGCACCGCGCGCGCAGATCGATGGCGACGTTGACCGTGACCGACCCGGGATGCAGCACGTGGAGGGGCCACAGATCGAGCGTGCCCCCCGCCAGATCGATGCGCGCCGGAGCCGAAGCCTCGAACCAGCGGGTCATGCGAGCTATTTTATTGGATCTAGAGCCCGTCCCGTCTTAGCGCAGCGCGAAGAGTCTCCCGACCGAAGGGAGGGAGGAGCTTCGCGCTGCGGGAGCCGGAGCGCTGCGAGGGATCAGGCGCCCGGTCGAGCCTGCAGGCGAGCCGGACGCCGGTGCGCCCGCAGGCGCAGATCCCTCGCGGCGCGCCGGCGACGGCTAATAGCCGACGCGGCTGGCGCGGAGGAAGCCCGACTCGGGAAACGCGACGCCTTCGACGGTCACCGCCTGGCCGACCGACGCGGTCGCGAAGCTGGAATCCGTCGTCATGACGCGGAACGTCTCGCCGTTGTCGGCGCAGAAGCCGAGCTCGTGCACGGGCTCGGTGAGGGGGCAGGTTTCCTTGTCGTGTCGGCCCTCGCACTGCAGGCACACGAACGTGCCCGTCATCTGGCGCGAGACCGGCACGATTCCGCGGGACGCGGCCACGGCGACCGGGGCGGCCATCGTGAAGACCGCGCCTCGGGGAATCCCCTGGTCGGCGGCCAGAGGGAGGATCAGGAGGAGGATCGAGGCGGCCAGGCCCAGGGGGGCGTACCGGACGCGCAGACGGGGCTCGTAGCGGCCGTCGTGGAGCCTCTGGCGCAGCCGCATGGGCGCCCGGTCGTACTGGAGCCGCGACCGGAGAAGGCCCCCCGAAAGGCTGCGGGCCGAACGGGCCCTGGCGGCGCAGGGGGCGCAAAACGCCAGGTGCCGGTCGAGGGCCCCGCCGTCCGCGCCGGGGAGCTCACGGTCGAGGGAGGTGTACAGGAGGAAACGGGCTCTTGTGCAGTTCATCGGGCCGGAGAGCAAAACGGGGCCGGAGGCCCCGTTTATTCCGTCCCCCGAAGGGGCCGTCTCGTCCCTGGCCGGTCGACCCCTTCAGGCGGTCTGGGGGCGCGGCCGGGTCCGCATCTTGGTCGGTTCGGCCCCCCGGATGTATCCGTGCTTCCGGGCGTACTTGAGGAGGGCCTTCTCGAGGAGCTTGCGCCCCCGGTAGAGCCGCGACATGACCGTCCCGACGGGGCAGTCCAGGATGTCGGCGATCTCCTTGTACGAGAAGTCCTCCAGGTCCGCCAGGATCACCACCATCCGGTAGTCGTACGGGAGCGATTCCAGGGCCTTTCGGACGTCGTCGTCGAGCACGCCGTTGAAGAAGTCGGTTTCGGGGTCGCCGGCCGGCTCGGCGGCGTCGCGCCGCACGATCCGCTCGAAGGAGTCCTCGATCTCGGCGAAATCCACGCTGCGCGGCTCGAGCTTCTTCTTCCGGTAGTTGTTGATGAACGTGTTCTTGAGGATCTTGAAGAGCCACGCCTTGAGGTTCGTGCCTTCCTCGAACTTGTCGTAGTACTTGTACGCCTTGAAGAAGGTCTCCTGTACGAGGTCTTCGGCGTCCTCGGCGCTTCGCGTCATCCGGTAGGCGGTGTTGTAGAGCGAGTCCACGAAAGGCATCGCCTGGGAGTTGAAATCCCATGCCGACACGGCCTGCGGGGCGCCCGATGCGGGGAGCTGTTGCACGCTGACTCTTTCCATGAAGTTCTCTTTTCGCAAAATCCTTGCCCGGTCGGCCAAAGCGGCCTTCGCCGCCTGCCGAACCGGGCTAACCTCCGATTTTTCTACGGAGTAGCGTTCCGGTCCGTTGGGCTCTTTCGAAAAGAAGTACGTGGCCAGAAGGCCGGAAGTTTCCCCACGGGGGGCCAGCCTGTAGCAAAAAGGGGACGAAAAGGGCCCTCCGACCGGAAACGGCCGGAAGGCCCGGAATTCCGAGACTGAGGCTAGAGCTTGCTGATCTGGCCGGCGATCAGAAGGGCGTATAGAACCAGCGACTCGATCAGGGCCAGACCGATGATCGTCATGAGCCGGATCGGGCCCGCGGCGCCCGGATTGCGGGACATGGCTTCCGCGGCCGAAGACGTCGCGCGTCCCTGCGCCATGGCGCCCGCAGCGGCCGCGATCCCCAGCAGGAACGCCGCCGAAATCGCGCCCCAGCGGACGCCCCCGGCAGGAGCCCCCCCCGCCGCCGGTTCCTGAGCCAGCGCCGGCAGCGCCACGCAGGCCAGGACGACGATCCCGATCAGAAACACTTTCTTCAACATCCGCAATCTCCTTCTTCCTCGATCGATTTCAATGTTCTTCGTGAGCGGTGGACAGATTGATGTACACCGCCGTGAGCGTGACAAAGATGAAGGACTGAAGCACCGCCGTGAAGAGCCCGAGCACCATCAGGGGCCAAGGAACGATGATCGGCACGAGGCTCGAGAAGAAGCCCGTCACGGTGTGCTCGCCCGAAATGTTCATGAAGAGGCGCAGCGAGAGCGAAAGAATCCGAGCGAAGTTGCCGATCATCTCGATCCCGAAGAAAAGGGCGCCGAAGATCAACAGCAGGGGGAACATCGAGATGCGCAGGCCGAGGCTGGGCTTGCCTTCCATCAGGGACGGCCCGGCGAAGTGGCGCAGGTACTTCAGCAGCCCCTGTTCCTTGATCCCCTGCCAGTTGAAGTAGACGAAGGCCACCAGGGCGAGCGCGGCGGTCGTCGAGAGGGAGCCGGTGGGTGGCTGTAGCACGAAGATCAACCCGAACAGATTGCCCAGGAAGATGAAGAGGGCGAGAGATCCGATCATCGAAAGATACTTGTGTTCCGCGCCGTGCCCGATGACGTCCACGAGGAGCCCGCGGATCCCATCCACGATCATCTCGAGGAAGTTCTGGACCGAGCCGGGACGCTCCCGGTTGAAGCTCCGCGCCGCGAGCGGGAAGAGGACGGCGACGATCAGGGCGAGCAGCAGCGCCATGATCGCCGTGTCCGGAAGCCACGCCTCGGCCCCGTCGGGGAACAGGAACTGCCGCAGCCAGCCCGCAGGGACCTTCTCGACCGGAGGCGCGCCGAGCAGGGCGATCAGCAGGCGGTTGACCGGCCCGTAGAGGATCGAGTGATGTTCCATTATCGGGCCCTGTCGTCTCCCCTTCGATCGCGTTCGAACGCTTCCATCACCACGGCCGCCACCACTGCCGAGGCCCCCACCGCGCCCCCCGCCAGACTGAACCCCTTCCAGCCGAAGGCCGCGGCCCCGAGCAGAGCCAGACTCGCGGCCGTCACCAGCAGGAAGGGACCCAGCGCGCGGATCCCATGTTTTGCCTGCGGGGGAACGAGACGCTCGGTTAGCTTCTCGAGAACCAGGAGGCTGAAAATTACCACGGCCGCGCCGATTGTCAAGGAGACGCCGGCGGCCCGGTCGAGGGCGAAAGCGCCTGCAGCGCAAAGAGTTGCGAAGAGGACGGCGCGCTTGCGAATGCGCCGCAGCACCGCCTGTTCGCCCGTCACTCGTCCACCGGCCGGGACGCCCAACGAAACAGCTCGATGAATGCCCCAACGGCCCCGAGCGCGGCCCCGGCGATCGCCGCCGACTCCCCGAGCCCGAGCCATCGGCCCACCCATTTTCCGAGAAGATAGCCGGCCGCCAGGAGCGCCGGGAACATCACGCCGAGCGACACGGCCTCGGCCCAGCCCCGGCGGCGCTTCACCGCGCCAGTCTATCCGGAACGGGCGACCTTACTGGCCCAGGACGCAGGCCTTGAGGACCGACAGGAACGGCTGGGGCGCTACGCCGATCAGGAGGGTTCCGGCGGCGCAGATCGCGATCACCGCCGTCAGCGCGTAGGAGCTCTTGATCTTCGAGGCGGCGCCGTCGGTGAAGAACATCGCTGCCGCGATCCGGAAGTAGTAGAAGAGCGAGACGGCCGACATGACGACCGCGAGGATCGCCAGCCACGCGTACCCCGCCTTCATCGCGGCGGTGAAGAGGTAATACTTGCCGATGAAGCCCGCGGTGGGCGGGAGCCCGGCGAGCGACAGCAGGAAAAGCAGCATGACGAGGGCCGCCGGCATGTTGCGCTTGGCCAGGCCGTTGAAGTCGGACACGAGCTCGCCCGCGTAGCCCTTGCTCTCGAGCAGGATCACGACGGTGAAGACGCCGAAGTTCATGAACGCGTAGGCCAGCAGGTACACGAGAATCCCCCAGAGTCCCCACTCGGTCCGAAACCCGAGGACGCCGAGCAGGGCGTAGCCCGCGTTGGCGATCGACGAGTACGCCAGCATGCGCTTGACGTTGGACTGGAGGAGTGCGGCGATGTTGCCGAGGATCATCGTCGCCGCGGACACGAGGGCCACGACGAGCCCCCAGTCGGCGTGGAACTTCGCGAACGCCACGTAGAAGATCCGGGCAAGGATGGCGTAGGCCGCCACCTTCGGTCCCACCGAGAAGAACGCCGTCACCGGCGTCGGCGAGCCCTCGTACACGTCGGGCGTCCAGACGTGGAACGGAACGGCCGCGATCTTGAAGAGCAGGCCCGAGAGGACGAGCAGGATCCCGAGCATCAGCAGATTGGACCGCGGCGTGGTCGCAAAGAGCTTCGCGAGCTCGGGAAGGCCCATGATG
>DATMNJ010000357.1:0-6497 GCA_035569175.1 Thermoanaerobaculia bacterium
AGGTTCACCGCGCCCGAGGACGGGTCGGTGCCCGAAGGGACGTGGTACGCCGCGGCGATCGCTTGCACGTCGCCGACGCGCTGGAGCGTGACGGTCCGTTCGCCGTCCTGCGTCGGGTCGAGCGTGTAGAAGACCGGCAGCGGCCGGGTCGGCTTCGGAATGCTGCCGAACGTCTGGTTGATGAGGTCGAGCGTCTTCGCCTCGTCGAACTTACCGGCGACGAGCAGGACGGCGTTATCCGGCTGGTAGAAGGTCCGGTAGAAGTTCTGGAGCCGGGTGATCGGCACGTTCTCGAGGTCGGCCTTCGCGCCGATGGTGGAGTGTCCGTAGTTGTGCCACAGGTATGCGGTCGAGAGGACGCGCTCCTCGAGGATCGAGGCCGGGTCGTTCTCGCCGAGCTCGAACTCGTTGCGCACGACCGTCATCTCGGTGTCGAGGTCCTTCTTCGCGACGTAGGAATTGATCATCCGGTCGGCTTCGAGATCGAGCGCCCACTTGAGGTTCACGTCGGTCGACTGGAACGTCTCGAAGTAGTTGGTCCGGTCGAACCAGGTCGAGCCGTTCGGCCGGGCGCCGTGGGCGGTCAGCTCCTGCGGGATGTTCTTGTGGTTGGGCGTTCCCTTGAAGACCATGTGCTCGAGCAAATGCGCCATCCCGGTCTCGCCGTAGCTCTCGTTGCGCGAGCCGACCATGTAGGTGATGTTGACCGTGATCGTGGCCTTGGTCGGATCCGGGAAGAGCAGGACGCGCAGGCCGTTGGCCAGGCGGTACTCGGTGATGCCCTCGACCGAGGTCACCTTCTCGGGCTTGCCCGGCGCCGCCTTCGCGCTCGAGGCCGGTTTCGTCGCGGGCTTCGCTGGCTTGCCGGCGGTCTGGGTGGCCGCAGCGGCGCTCGCCGCGGTCAGGATCGCCGCGAGCAGGGCGAGCCCGCTCTTCTTCGGGAAACGCATTTGCATCCTCCAAGAGTGCCGGCCGCGTCTGTCGGGCCGGGCGAAGCCCGAACGAATACCACACCGCCGGCACCCGGGGGCGTGTGGCCCGGCCACGCATCCAGGAGGGGCCGGTCCCACGTAAGAAGAGGAGAGGGGAGAACCCATTCATGAGAAAGGCCTTAATCCTCGCGGGGGCCATGTGGTTGGCGGGGCTGTGCAGGGCCGCGGGCCTGCCGGCGGACGTGGCGTGGCGCGGCTGGTCCGACGCGGCTTTCACCGCGGCGCGCCGCGAGCACCGGCTCGTCCTGCTCGATCTCGGCGCCGTGTGGTGCCACTGGTGTCACGTCATGGAAGAGACGACCTACCGCGACCCGAAGGTCGTCGCCCTGCTCGAACGACACTTCGTGGCGGTGCGCGTCGACCAGGACTCGCGGCCCGATCTTTCGAACCGCTACGAGGACTACGGCTGGCCGGCCACGATCATCTTCGACGCGACGGGCAAGGAGCTCGTCAAGTTCGCGGGCTACATCCCTCCGGCCCGGATGGCGGCGCTGCTCGAGGCCGTCGTTGCGGACCCGACGCCCGGGCCTTCCGCGATGCCGGAGACCGCGTCCGCCGGGTCGGCCGCGCTCACACCGGAGCTGCGCAAAGACCTCGAGGCCCTCGTGGCGACGCGCTACGACCAGGAGCACGGCGGCTGGGGGTTCTCGAAAAAGTACCTGGATTGGGACAGCGTCGAGTACTGCGCGTTGCGTGCCGGCGCGGGCGACGCGGACGCCGAGCGGATGGCCAGGCAGACGCTCGAGAAGTCCCGCAGGCTGATCGACCCGGTCTGGGGCGGTCTCTATCAATACTCAGACAGCGGCGACTGGGATCACCCTCACTTCGAGAAGCTGGCGCAGTTCCAGGCGGAGGGGATGCGGCTTTACGCCGAGGCTTACCGGCGCTGGCGCAATCCCGCCGACCTCGCCGCCGCCCGCGACATCCACCGCTACGCCCGCGCTTTCCTGACGAGCCCCGAAGGCGCCTCCTACGTCAGCCAGGACGCCGACCTCGTCGCGGGGGAGCACTCGGGGACGTACTACGCGCTCGACGACGCGGGGCGGCGCCGCAGGGGAATCCCGCGCGTGGACACGCATGTCTATTCGCGCGAGACGGCATGGATGGCCAACGCGCTGGCGGCCCTCTACGCGGCGACGGGCGAGCGCGCGTTCCTCGAGGAAGCCCTCTCGGCGGCGCGTTGGATCGTTGCCGCGCGCGCCTTGCCCGGAGGCGGCTTTCGCCACGACGCCTCGGACGCGGCCGGACCGTACCTCGGCGACACCGTCGCCGCGGGCCGTGCGTTTCTCGCGCTCTATGCGGCGACGGGCGATCGCGCATGGCTCTCTCGCGCGCGCGGAGCCGCCGACGACCTCGAGAAGACGTTTGCCGTTGCCGGAACGCCCGGCTTCGCTTCGGCGGTCGCTCGCGGCCTGTACGCGCCGCCGCGCCCCCAGCGCGACGAGAACGTTCTCGCCGCCCGCTTTCTGAATCTCCTCTTCCGCTACACGGGAGATCCGCGGTACCGCCGCGGCGCCGGGGAGGCGATGCGTTTTCTCGCAGCGCGAGAGGTCGCCGAGAAGTTTCCGACGGCCTCCATCCTGCTCGTGGACGCCGAGCTCTCCTCCGAGCCGGCGCACCTGACCGTCGTCGGGCCGCGCGAAGATCCGCGGACCCAGGCGCTGCTCGTCGCGGCGGTCGGGCTGCCGGGCGGCTACCGGCGGATCGAGCTCTGGGATCGCCGGGAAGGCCCGTTGCCCAACTCCGACGTCGAGTTCCCGGAGCTCGACGCGCCGGCCGCCTTCGCCTGTTCGGGGACGCGGTGCTCGCTGCCGGCCCTGACGCCCGACGCGCTGCGACAGCGGGCGGAGCGGCTTTCGGCGCCGGCCACCACCGCGCCATAGAATCGGCCCGAGACACGGGAGGTTCCCATGCGCCGGATCTCTCTGGCCCTGGCCGGCAGCCTTCTCTGCGCCGCTGCAATCGCGCAGGCGCCGCCGGCGCCGACACCGAAGCCCGCGGAGCTGCTGGCCGGCATGGGCTCGCACCGACACCCGATCCGCACCGCGAGCCCCGACGCCCAGAAGTACTTCGACCAGGGCGTGACGCTGCTCTTCGCCTTCAACCACGAGGAGGCGTACCGCTCCTTCGAGCGCGCGGCCGAGATCGATCCGAAATCCCCGATGCCGCACTGGGGCATGGCCCTCGCGCTCGGCGCCAACTACAACGATCCGGAGCCCGAGGCCGACCGCCTGAGGAAGGCGCGCGAGGAAGTGGAAAAGGCGCTCGCGCTCGCGGCGGCGGCGCAGGACAACGAGCGCGCGTACGTCGAGGCCCTCTCGCGGCGTTACGTCGCCGATCCCGCCGCCGACCGGACCGCGCTCGCGCGCGACTACGCCGCGGCGATGAAGGCACTCACGGCGCGCTATCCCGACGACCTCGACGCCGCGACGCTGTATGCGGAGAGCCTGATGAACCTGCACCCCTGGAAGCTCTGGACACCGGATGGAAAGCCGGGGGAGGACACGGTCGAGATCGTGACGGTGCTCGAATCGGTCTTGAAGCGCGATCCGAACCACCCCGGCGCCAACCACTACTACATCCACGCGATCGAGGCCTCTCCCGAGCCGGAGAAGGCGCTCCCGTCGGCGGCGCGCCTCGAGACGCTCGTGCCGTCGGCGGGGCACCTCGTGCACATGCCCTCGCACATCTACATGCGCACCGGCAGCTACCTGGCCGCGGAGAAGTCGAACGCCATGGCCGCCGACGTCGACCGCCAGTACATCCGCGCGACGGGCGCGCAGGGCATGTACCCGACGATGTACTACACGCACAACGTGCACTTCGAGTCCGCGGCGGCCGCGATGGCCGGCCGCTACGCCGCGGCGAGACAGGCGGCCGACGTGCTCTTTGCCGTCGTGCTGCCCGGCGTCGGCGACATGGCGATGCTCGAGGGCTTTCTGCTCCAGCCGACCTTCGTGGCGCTGCGGTTTCAGCGCTGGGACGACATCCGCCAGACGCCGGATCCGGGCCCGAAGCTCCCGCTGCTGCGGACGGCGTGGCTCTACGCGCGGGCGATGGCCGCCGCCGCGGCCGGCGATCTGAAGAGAGCGGAATCCCTCCGCAACGCGTACGCGACCGCGCGGGACGGGCTCGGCGCGGCCCTGATGGCCGGCCCGCAGAACTCGGCGGCGGCGCTCTTTTCCGTCGCGTCGAACGTTCTCGACGCGCGCATCGCCGTGGCCAGGGGCGACCGCGCGGCCGCTCTGGCGAGCTGGACGAAGGCCGTCGCCGCCGAGGATGCCCTCGCCTACGACGAGCCGGCGCCCTGGTACTACCCCGTCCGAGAGTCCCTCGGCGCGGCGCTGCTCGCCGACGGCCAGGCCGCGGAGGCCGAGAAGGTCTTTCGCGCCGACCTCGAGATCAACCCGCGGAACGGACGCTCGCTCTACGGCCTTGCCGCGGCCCTCAAGGCACAGGGCCGGGCGGCCGACGCCGCGTGGGCCGAGGCCCAATTCGAGGTGGCGTGGAAGGATTCCGATACGAAGCTGCGGCTGGAGGACATGTAGCACGCCTCTTCCGGCTCCGTTGTAGACTTTCCCCAGTTTTCCTTCCTCAAAAGTGTTGAAGCGCCGACTCGTGTTCCTGGTCGCGGGCGTTGCCGCGGTGTCCGCATGCAAGCGGACCGAGTCCAACCCTGCGTCGAAAAAACCCGCTCCTCCGGCGGCGCGACTGACGATCGTCACCGATCGCACGTCGCTCGCGAGCCTCGCGCTGCTTCCGCTCGACCAGGCGCGCCATGCGCGTGCGGACGTGTTTCGCCTTCGGCCGGATCGTCGATTCCTCATCGCACTCGGCGAACTCGAGCTGCTGGTGCGCCGCCCGCCTCGAGTCCGCCTGCATCTCGCCTGGACCGGGGACGCGTGGCGCATCGACTCCTCCGGGACGGCAGTCGGGATCGTGCCCGAGATGGCGTCCCTCGGAGACCTACGACGCGTCCTATCGAGTTGGAGCGCGGGACTGGTGGGCCCTGCCGCGGCGCGTGGACAGGCGTCGAGCCCCTCGGAGGATCTCGCCGAGATTCGATCCAGCTGTGACCGTTTCGAGTCCGCGAGCGCGATTCGGGCGCTTCGGAAGATCGATGCCATTTGGCCCGCCAAGGGACTTCCCGACCCGGAGCTCGCGGCTCTGGCCGGGCGGGCGTTCACCCAGCTGTCCGTCATGAGCCTGGACACCCTCGAGCTCGCCGATCTCCTGCGAGCTCGTGCCCTCGCCCTGCTCACCCTCGCCGGCGCCCTCGGTCGCGTCCCCGACACCGCGGATGAGGCGCTCCTCGCTTCAAGCCTCGGCTACGGCCCCGACGCGATTCTCATCGCCCGGTCCCTTCCGGTCGACGCGCCGGCGCGTCTCTTTGTCGAAGGTCGGAGGGCAGCGCTGGTCGCAACCGCCGAACGCTCCGGAGCCGATCGTCAAACGCGATATCTCGCGCTTCTCTCCCTCGCATCGCGGCGCGACACGGCCGCGTGGTCCAGGTTCCAGGAAGCCCAGTTCGGGCACGAGGGGTTCTCACTGCCGGTCCTCCGGGCCGCCGCGGACGTTCACAGCTTCGAAATGGACTCGGGATTGGGAGGCGCGACGATCTACGCGGCCGTCGAGGACCTGTCGGGCCTGCCTTCGGTCCCGGCCGCGGAGGCCGAGCCGGCGCAGCCGTTCGGGCTCGCAAAAGAGGTCGTCGACCGATTCATCGGGCTCGTTCGTGAAAGGCAACGGATCCAATCCGCCGGCCTCGTCCGTCAATTTGAATCGTCGCTCGCGAAGGCCTCCGCCGGGGTGCCTGGGCCGCTCTGGGACAGCCACGCGATCCGCGCCTGGCACCGTGGGTTTTTCTACTCCGGAATGCACATCCTGGGACGGCGCTATCTCGACCAGCTGGGGACCGTCGACGGGACCCGGGATTTCGCGGCGTACCTCCAGGGATCTCCGGAAGGGCCGGCGTCGCAGTTTGCGCAATGGTACGGCGACCTCGCATCGGTTCTGTCCGGCGGACAAGTTTCGGACCGCCATTTTGACGACCTCGTCACCCTGACGGCGCTCGGAAGCGCGTCCGTCCATCGCATGTCCAATGAACTGCGCGAGGCTCTCTACCGGGGTCGCGAGGCCTCGGCGATCGTCGCGGAACGGGTTGCGGGGCGGCTCGATGGGAGGCCGGCCAACGTCGCGTTCATGCAGAAGATCGCCTCGTCGACGCTGTTGGATTTTCGGATGGTTGATCGGCTGTGCCGCGGCTGGCTCGAACGGGGATGGACCGACAATTCCGAGCTCGGAACGACATCGCGTTGCCTCTGGTTCACCGGAGACACGGCGCGGCTCACGGCCTTGCTTTCGGATCGGAGCCTGGACGTTCTCCTGCGCGGAGAAATCCTCTGGCGCTACGCGCTCTCGCCCAATTCCTCCGACGCGATCTGCCGCGCTCGGTATTCGGAGCTCGCGGTCGAGTCCGGCTACGAAGAAGGCATCGTCCAGGGT
>DATMNJ010000358.1:0-9057 GCA_035569175.1 Thermoanaerobaculia bacterium
GCGTCGTGTGCGCCGCTGCCGCCGAATGCGACGGGTGCGACCCGATCGTGCGCCCCGCCCGGCCCTCCGACCGCGCGGCGCGCCTGGACGACCAATCGAACGGCGCGGCGGCTCTGCTTTCGCGCGCCGCATTTCAGCCCGCTCCGCCATACTCCCTCGACCTGCTCCCGCGCGCGTCCGCTTCCGTGCGCGCGCCCTTGCCGGTGACTTCGCCCCTCCGACTCTGACCCCCGAGCGCACCGAGTTCGCGTCGAGGCCGGCCCGAGCCCGGCCGGAAGGGGGAAATGAGAGGACGATTGTTCGCCGTGTCGTTGGCGCTGGCTTTTGCCGGCGCGCGGGCGCTTTCCCAGGAGGTTCCCGCGGCGGGTCCCGACGGGAGGGACATGGCCGCCGCGATGGACGACATGCCCGCCATGGACCACTGGATGACGATGGTCCACGGCTTCGCGTTTCTCAACTATGACGACCAGGGCGGGCCCTCCGGCGGTCACGCATTCGAGTCGCAGAACCACTTCATGGGCATGGCGACGCACTCCTTTCTGGGCGGCGGACTCTCGTTGCTTGCCACCCTGAGCCTCGAGCCGGCGACCATCCCGACGCCGGGCAGCCACGAGCTCTTCCAGGTGGGGGAGACCTACCGAGGCGTCCTGCTCGTCGACTACCAGCACCCGCACGACTTCGCGACGCAGCTGGCGGCCTCGTGGAGCAGGGCGCTGGCGGAGGGACTCTCCGCCAGTCTGTACGCCGCGCTCGTGGGCGAGCCGGCTCTCGGTCCTCCCGCGTTCGTCCACCGGCTCTCGGCCTCGGAGAATCCGACGGCCCCGCTGGCCCATCACAGCCAGGATTCGACACACATCTCCTACGACGTGATCACGCTCGGTCTCAAGACGGGGGTCTTCACCCTCGAAGGTTCGGTGTTCCATGGGGCCGAGCCCGACGAGAACCGCTGGAACATCCAGACGGGAGCCCTCGACTCGTACTCCGCTCGCCTGACCTCGCAGCCCCTGCCCGGCCTGACGGTGCAGGTCTCGGGCGGTCACCTGACGCACCCCGAGTCCGACGAGCCCGGCAACCAGAATCGCTTCACGGGTATGGTCGCGTACGAGCCGGCACTGGCGCGCGGCTTTCTCGCGGTCTCCCTGATCACCGGCCAGACCCAGGGCGAGGAAGGAAAGGCCTGGGGAACGACGCTCGAAGCGACCTGGAAGTTCGCCGACGCGAATTTCGTGTACACGCGGCTCGAGGCCGTCGACCGCGACCTCTACGAGCTGACCTACAAGCACCGACGGCCGCCCTCGGTGCCGGTCGACCGGACGCGCGTCTACGCGGCGACGCTCGGCGTCGTCCGCGATCTGCCGCCCGTGGTCTCGGGCGTCTCGACCGGCGTCGGCGGCGATGCGACGCTCTATCGCTTCACCCCGCTCCTCGACGCCGTCTACTCGGTGCACCCGGTTTCGTTCCACGGGTTCGTCCGGATCCGGTTCTCCTTCCCCGCGGGAATGAATCACGGGATGGGTCACTAAGAGGCGGAGGGGAGAGGACCCCCCCTCACCCCAACCCTCTCCCGCCGGGAGAGGGGACAGACGCTGGCGTCCCGCTGCCGGCACGCTGCAGGCATGTCGAGAAACGAAGCCTAGGGCGCCGCGGCTTCAACGGCGACGGGCGCGAGGCCGGCTCGCCGGAGCAGCTCCGCGATCTCGTCCCGCGTCGCACCGAGCTTGTGGGCGCCGGCGAAGAGGTCGGCGGCGTCCACGGGGAACCAGTTGCGCCGCGAGATGTCCGAGAGCCCGATGACGTCGAGTGGCTCGATCGCGCTACCGATCGTCGCAAGAAGCTCGTTGCGCTTGCCGGGGTCCTGGCCGAGCGCCATCCGACAGCAGCGAACGAGCGCCGGGCCGAATGTCGGATGGGAGCCCGAGAGAAACGAGCCCGAAAGCCCCGACCGGCCGAGCCGCCGCGCCGCTTCGGCATAGCTGGCTGCGGCGAAGTAGAGCGTCGTCAGGGCCGCGAAGACCGGGAAGTCGTGAAACCGGGCGAAGAGGGCGGACACCAGCAGGGCTGCGGTGTCCGCTTCGAAGAGGCTCAGCGCGGCGTCGTTGGACAGTCGCGCCGGCATCGAGGGATCGTCCCAGTCCCGTTCGAGCGCGACCGCCAGCCGCTCGATGCCGAGCAGCGTGAGCGGGAAACCGGTCGAGAGCAGTGGATCCACGAACGCCGCCGCGGACGGCAGCAGCGTCCAGCCCGGCCCGGAGGCCGCGCCGGCGCGGAAGGGCAACCGTCGCCGGTGGACGAAGGGGACCGTCGTCCGCGCGCCGGCAAACTGGGCGCGGACGGTGGGAAGGCGCGAAAGGAGACGGTCCCACGCGGGCCCGCCGTCGGAGAGCCGCAGGTCTCGCGCGAGCTCCGGAGTCGCGGAGACGCCGGCGCTGACGAGACCGTTCGCGAACCGAAGCACCCAGATCCATCCGCCCTCGAAGACGTGGTGCAGCGCGGCGTCGTCGGCCGGATAGGGCGGCTCGTCCGAAGATGCGAAGGTGCCCATGTCGCCGACGCGCCGCACGTTCTCGAAATGCGCGAAGAGGCCCTCGGTCTCCGGCAGGTGCGGGAAACGCGCCTCGGCCAGGCCGAGCGCGTGGTGGAGGAAGCCGCGCGGCCCCGAAGCGTCGATGACGAGGCGGGCACGAATGACGCTCGAGCTCCCGAGCCGGTCGGCTCCGAGCGTGAATCCCGACGCGTCGTGCGCGAGCACCCGGAGCCGTGTCCGGTCGCGAAACTCGGCTCCAGCCGCCGCCGCCTCATGGGCCAGAAAGGCGTCGAAGTCCGGCCGGTACCAGTGCGTGTCGGCGACGTCGTCGTTCGGGCTCGCCGCGACGAGGAGTTGGTCGCGCCGCTCGGCGTCCGCGCCGAACGGCCGGCCGGCCTCGTGCGCGTAGAAGGTGAATCCGCGCTTCAGGCCGCAGAGGACGTCGGGATAGGCCCTGCGCCACGCGCCCCACGCCGAGAGCGGCTTGACGCGGGGCAGGTCGTAGCGCTCGGCCAGCTCCTCGAGCAGGAGGTTGGCGAGCGGCGAGGACGATTCGCCGATCGCGAAACGGGGATGGCTCCCGCGCTCGAGGAGGACGACCGAGCGCCCCAGGCGGCGCGCGATCAGGGCCGTGAGCGATCCGGCGAATCCCGACCCCACGACCGCGAGGTCGAAGCGTTCGGTCATGCCGCGCCTGCGCACGCGGTGCAGGCGATCCGAGGCCGGGCCCGCTGTCGTAGGTTCGCCTCCGCGAGGCGTTCGCGCCGTGGATCGAAGCATACGCCGCACCGGCGGAAGCGCTCGAGGTCCCAGAGATCCGCGAAGACGCGGCCCCGGCCGAGCGAGAGGCCGAAGTCCTGCGCGTCCTCGAGGGCCGCCAGAGGCGGCTCGGCAAACTCGCCTGCCGCCGCGAGGGCTTCGAGGGCGCCGTTGCCCGAACGCGTCGGGATGACGCTGACGGCCGAGGCGCCGTGCTCGAAGGCGTGCGCGATCGACCGGCGGGTCCAGGCCATCCCCTCGTCCTCGCCCAGGAACGGAACGCCCACGAGGACGAACACCCGCAGCCCGACCCCGGCTCTTTCGAGAAACGCAGCGGCGACCGCGAATTGCTCGAGCGTCATCCGCTTGTTCAGCCTCTCGAGAGCGTCCGGGTGGACCGTCTCGAGACCCATCGCCACCTCGAGTCGCCCGCCGACCAGATCGCGAAAGCGGAGGCAGGCCGGCCCGACGAGGGCCGGGTGGGATTCCACGATGACGCGCTCGAAAGGACGCAGCAGCCCGGCGATCCCCGCGAGATCGGCCGGCGGGATCGCGCGCGGGTCGAAGAAGCTGCCGGCGTTGTACAGCTTGACGTGGCGCGCCGGGGGCAGCTGCGCGAGGGCATCGCGGATCTGTGCCGCGATCGCGCCGGGCGGCACCGACTCCGTGAGCGTGTTCTTCCAGAGGTCGCACATCAGGCAGCGCCACGGGCATTCGCGGTTGGTCAGGAAGATCGTGGCGACCGGAACGATCTCGCCCGACGCGGCAACCTCGTCCTCGACGAGTGCGGCATGGGCCCTCCGCGGATCGAGCGGATGGCGCAGCGGCCGCCGCGCCAGGATCCAGGCGTCGCGCGCTCCGGCCCCCTCCGGGTAGGCCGAGCTCAAGGCCGGATCACGCGTACCGCGAGAGGAAGTGAGAGCGATACGCGGCCTCGCCGAGGGGCAGGTGCCGCGTGGCTTCTCCGGCAGGCAGGACACCGTGTTGGAAGCGGCGCTTCGGAAAGACCGGCATCGCGTACCCTGTGAGGGCCTGGACACCCCGCGCCACGACGTCGCCCTTGATCGCGTACAGCTTCGCCGTGTCGCCCCCGGCCATCGCGGAAAACGGAATCGCCTCGGCCACCTCGATGACGGCGGGGCGCGTGAACGGGCTGAACCCGTCGAACCCGAGCAGGCGCAGGGGAGCGTAGGTGCGGCTGTAAGAGCGGCTCTGCCCGCCCGAGTAGGTCAGCGAGTGTTTCATCCTCCCGACGCCCCATCCCTCCTGGTAGAGGAGCGGGTTGCTGACCACGCTGCGAATCGTCAGCTCCGGATTCTCCTCGATCGGATAGTCCTTGAGGTTCTCGTCGCCGCCGTCGCCGTCGAGGAGGAGGCGCCAGTCGGGATAGCGCCGCCGGATGCCCCGGCACAGGGCGAGCGCCATCGTGGCGGACTGGACGTCGAGCGGCTTGTAGTCCTCGACGACGCGTACGGCTTCGAGCGGCTCGAGGGAGTCCGGCTCGACCTCGATCGGCTCCAGGAACATTCCGAGGCCGAGCCGTTCGAGGAAGGCGCGGGCCTGGCCGAGGTCCTCGCCCGCGCCGGCCGCCAGCGTGAACGCCTTCAGCCGCCCGAGATCGAGCTTGAGCCGCCGCATCAGGTGGTAGGCCACGAGGAAGACCGCTCCGCTGTCCACACCCCCCGAGAAGGCGACGCCGACGGGCTCGCGCTCCGGCGCCGCGGAGAGCCATTTCGCGATCTCGCGAGCGAGCGCGCCGACGTAGAGGGAGCCGATCGCCGCGGGATCGACGGGAAGCGTGTCCAGCGCGGGAGTGAAGTAGCGGGCATAGGTCGGCGAAGGGTCCGGGCAACCGACGAGCTCGATCTCGACGACGTAGTGGGCCGGAACCATGCGGGTGTAGCTCGGGTGGAACTGGCCTGCGAGCCCCTCCCGCGCCAGACACGCATGGATCGCGTCGATGCGGTCCGAGACGACGAGGGCCGGACCCGCGGCCTGCTTCGCCAGGAAGTAGCGCATGGGCCGGTCGAGCGAACGAGCCAGACGCACGCGCCGGCCGTCACGCGCGACGAGGGCGAAGGATCCGTCGATGCCGAGGACGCTCTCGGGCGTTCCGCTGGCGACGCGCGCCCGGGCCTCTTCGAGCGCCAGGTTGTGGATACGGTTCGCGTTCGGATCGGTGAGATCGATCACGCGTTCGACGTACTGATCCGGCATGGGCGCGCCCTCCTTGGAGTCCGCCCGCAAATCCTACAGCGCGACGAGACAATCCCGGGTTAATCGTTTAGAATGAAAGAAATGGAAGCGACCTCGTCCGCGGAGGCCGTGCCGCCCCAAAGGCCGGCCGCGGGCAGTTCCCTGACCGCGCTCGTGGCCGCGGCTCGGCCGAAACAGTGGATCAAGAACCTCGTCCTTCCCTTGCCATTCCTCTTCGGCCGGGCCCTCCAGTCGTTCGACGGCTGGCTGCTCGCAGCGGAAGGCCTTGCCACCTTCAGCGCGGTCGCGAGCGGGATCTACATCGTCAACGACGTGATGGACCGAGAGCGGGACCGCTCGCACCCCGAGAAGCGCCACCGCCCCCTCGCCTCCGGCCGGCTCTCCGTGTCGACGGCCCTCGTTGCGGCCGTCGCTCTCGAGGTCGTCGGGCTCGCGACGGCATACCTCCTGAGGGCGGACTTCGGCCGGTGGTGCTCGGCCTATGCGGCGCTGATGATCGCGTACTCGCTCATCCTCAAGCGGATCCCGTTTCTCGAGGCGCTGATCGTGGCCGCCGGGATGCCTCTGCGCGCGCTGGCCGGGGCGGCCCTGGCGGGAGTCTGGCCCTCCCGGTTCCTCCTCGTCTGCGCCTATCTCCTCGCGCTCTTCCTGGTCGCGGGCAAACGGCAGTGGGAGTTCCACCACGCCGGCGTCCGGTCGTCGTCGGAGCACCGCCCCGCGCTCGCGTCGTATGGCGCGGAGGGGCTCGACTACCTCTTCATCGTGACGGGGCTCTCGACCGTTTCCGCGTACAGCGCCTACAGCGTGCTCCCGGAAACCGCGACCCGCTATGGCGGCCACACGCTCGCCGCAACCGTGCCGTTCGTCGTGCTGGGACTGGCCCGGTACGTGCACCTCGTTTACCGCCGCGGGGGAGGGGGCAGCCCCACCCAGGCCCTCCTCGTGGACGACCCGTGGCTCCTGGTCATCGTGATGGGCTGGGTGGCAACTGCAGGATGGATCATCTATGGCCGCTGATCGGGAAGTCGGGGGGATTCAGGGACCTCCTCCGCCGGAGCGCAAGGTGCGCCTGGGCGTCGGGTTCCTCGCCTACAACGAGGAGGAGCTGATCGCGAAGACCGTCGCGGAGGCGGTGGCCTCGCTGTCGGCGATCCCGAACCTCACGTGGCACGTGGTCGTCGTCAACGACGGCAGCCGCGACCGGACGGGGGAGATCGCCGAGGGGCTCGCGAAGCAGGATCCGAGGGTCTCCGTCGTGCACCACGACGGCAACAAGGGCTACGCGGTCGCGACCGAGACGGCGCTGCGCAACGTGCCGGGCGAGGTCGTGATGGTCGTGGACGGCGACGGCCAGCACACGATGGCCGATGCGCCGAAGTTTCTCGACGCGATCGACCAGGGCTACGACGTCGTCTTCTGTTGGAAGAAGGTGCGCCACGACCCCGTGGCCCGGCTCATCCTGTCTCGGGGCCTGCGGGTGCTCTCCCACTGGGTGCTGGGCTCGCCGCTCCACGACATCAACGCGGGCTGCCGTGCCTTCCGACGGGACGTGGCGCGGCGGATCGAGATCAAGCACCGCATCAACTTCGTCGGGGACGAAATCTACGCCCGCTGCCGCATCGCCGGGTGGAAGGTGACGGAGGTCGTCGTCCAGCACTTCCCGCGCGAGGCGGGGCAGTCCATCCACCGTCCGTTCAAGATGCTTGGGACGATCTGGCGCGTCATCCGGTATCTCTTCGACCTGCGGTCCGAGATGCGGCAGTCCGAACAGCTGCGCCGACTCGTCGCGAAAGGGAAGGCGCAGTGAGCGGCGGCATCGTCATCCTGGGCGCGGGACCCACCGGTCTCGGCGCGGCCTATCGGCTGCGCGAGCGCGGCGAGGACGCCTTCGAGATCTACGAGCGGTCGGGCCAGGTCGGCGGTCTCGCCACGAGCTTCACGGACCCCAAGGGGTGGACGTGGGACGTCTCGGGCCACATCATTTTCTCGGGTTACAAGTATTTCAACGACTTCCTGGCGAAGGTCCTCGGCACGGACGGGATCCGCTGGATCGATCGCGAGAGTTGGATCAAGTTCGAGGACAAGTACGTCCGCTATCCCTTCCAGAACCACCTGTCGTCGCTGCCGGAGCGGGCGATGCTCGAGTGCCTGATCGGCCTGGTGGAGTCGCAGACGATCGACAAGGACCGCGCGTTCAAGAATTTCGAGGAGTGGGTCCTGGCCAAGTTCGGCGCCGGCGTCGCGAAGCACTTCATGAACCCGTACAACTTCAAGGTTTGGGCGACCCCCCTGAAGGAGATGGGCTACTACTGGATCGCCGAGCGCGTCTCGGTCGTCGAGTGGCGCAAGGCGATCGAGGCGACCGTATCGTCCAAGACGACCGACTGGGGCCCGAACGCGAAGTTCGGATACCCCCTCCACGGCGGGACGCTCGGCCTCTGGAAGGGCGCCCTGCCGTTTGTCGGCGACCGCGTCCGGTACCACAAGCGCGCGATCTCCGTGGACGAGGAGAAGCGCGAGATTGCCTTTTCGGACGGGACGACCCGTTCCTACGACCGGCTCCTGACGACGCTGCCCCTCGAGGCCTTCGTCTCCCGGCTACAACATGCTCCGGAGAAGGTCCGGGCGGCGACCCAGAAGCTCCTTTACAACCACCTGTTCTCCGTCGGCGTGGGGCTGCGGCGGCCGTCGCCCTCCGACAAGAACTGGATCTACTTTCCGAACCCGAAAACGCCCTTCTACCGGATGACGTACCTCTCCAACTATTCGCCCGAGATCGTTCCGGGCGGCGACACGAGCAAGTACTTTTCGGTCCTGACGGAGACGTCCTATTCGAAGTTCAAGCCGCTGCCCGAGGGCGACTTCGGCAAGGCGGTCGTGGACGGCCTCGTCGCGGAGGGCATCCTGCAGCCCTCGGACCTACCCCTGATCGAGACCGTGTTCCTCATCCACGCCGGCCACTCGTACCCGATCCCCTCGCTCGAGAGAAACGGAGCGCTCGAGACGATCCATGCCTACCTCGAGCCCCGCGGCATCTTCTCGCGCGGCCGCTTCGGATCGTGGAAGTACGAGATCGGCAACCAGGACCACTCCCTCATGCAGGGTGTCCAGCTCGTGGACAGGTGGATGGATGGGACGGAGGAGAAGGTGTTTCGGAGCTGAACGGCGTGCTCCAGAATCACCGGAGAGTGTGCTCGCCGTCACGTTGCGCGCGGGCCGCAACTATGGTTCAATGCTTCCCATCGTTTGTCCCCAGCCGAGTTGGATCTTGAGCCTGCACTTTTTACCGCGTCGCTTTCGAAAGGAGCCAGGGATGCCGAAGAAACTATCGGTGCTCGGTACGGGTCTACTTCTTGTCTCAGCTTTCGCTCTAGGTCAGGCGGTTCCAGAGGGCGCGACCGGACCGAACCGGCCGGCGACTCAGAGCCCTGGGAAAAACCTGGTCGCCGGGACATCGGACACTTTTACCCTCACCATCGGTGCCTGGGACATGCAGGTGGAAGACTCGACAGTGGCGACCGCGTTCACCTTCATCGATTCCGGTGCTTACCTGCGTG
>DATMNJ010000359.1:0-2402 GCA_035569175.1 Thermoanaerobaculia bacterium
ATCGAGCGCTACTACACACCGGAGGAGTTCGAACGGCTCCGGCGCGAGGGCGAAGCGATGGGCTTCGTTCGCGTCGAGTCGGGCCCCCTCGTCCGCTCCTCGTACCACGCCCGCCGCGCCCTCGAGGGGCCGGCGGCATGAGGATCCGCATGCGCCGTCTCCGGACTCCGGGCATTGCTCTCGCCCTCGGCCTCCTCCTTCTCGTGCCGCCCGTCGGTGCCCAGACGCGTGGCGCCGTCGAAACGCAGCACGTGGACCCCGTCTACCCCGAGGGCCTGCTGAAGACCGAGCAGCAGGGCAATGCTCTGATCATCGGCCGCATCGACACGCAGGGGCGCGTCCAGGACGCGCTGGTCGTCTCGACGTCCAACGCGGGGTTTTCCGCGCCGGCCCTCACGGCCGTCCGCCAGTGGCGGTTCCGCCCGGCGATGAAGGACGGCAAGCCGATCGAGATCTTCCTGAACGCCGCCGTACGCTTCCGCATCAAGAACGAGAACCGGGGAAAGATCCCCGAACCGATCCTCGGCGATCTCGCGATCTCCCCCGCCGACGCGTCGGGCAAGGCCACGGCGCCCGAGGGCTTCCCGATCCAGAAGGGCAAGGATCCGAACCTCCGCGCCGAGGCCCTCCTCGACGTCCCGCCCTCCAAGGAGGCGCGCACGCTCGCGGCACGCCTCGAGATCCTCTCGAGCAAGACGGGCAAGGTGTACCCGATCTTCCAACCGCCGATCGCGGTCTCGGCCGACGCCACCGAGGTGAAGGTTCCGCTCGTCGTCAAGATCGACGACGCGTGGGAGGACGGCGTGTGGGTCCTGCGCCTCGTCATCGACGGCAAGAACGCCGGAGGCGGCCAGTTCTGGCTGGCCAGAGACCCGGCGCACTTCCAGTTCGTGGTTCCCAGGTCGTGACGGCGTCCCGGGCCGCCCGGCGCGCGCCGGCCGCGGCCGCTTTCGTGACGGCCCTCGCCTGCGCGAGCGCGCCGAGCTCCCCGACGGTGGCGCCGGCCTGCGCGGGACTGACACCTCCCCGACTGGTCGCGGCGGGACCGGTCAACCTGCCGGCCACGTTCGTCGCGGCCCGCCTGGCCTCGGACGTCCTCGAGGAAATCGTGGTCGAGCGAGACGGCGCCGTGCGCGCAACCCGGCTCGTCGCGGCCTCGATTCCCAACCTCGCCCCCTTCGCCCAGGTCGCTGCCGAGCGCGCCCGGTTCCTTCCCGCCGCCATCGAGGGCAACCCCGTCGCGGTGCGCGGCGTCATCACGATCCCGATCGGCTCCGTCCGCAAGTCGCCGAACGAACCGCCCTTCGACACGCTCCGCGCCTTCGTCCCAGGCGGCGGATCGCGCGAGTCCCTCTGGCAGCTCGCCGGCAGCGTCGAGCGGCTGACGCTGGTCGCCCACGTCGGCGATGCCGTCGGGCAGGGCGCGGCGATCGTCGCGATCGGTCCGGGCGGGGCGGAGAAGACGTTGCTTGCCGTTGCGGCCTCGCCGCCGCCGCTCGAGATCCGCGAGACGGTGAAGACCGGGAACTTTCTCTCCGGCGCGGGCGACTACCGGCTCGAGTTGCGCGCCGGCGGAAAGCCGCTCGCCTCGACGACGGTCACGATCGCCGCCGGCTTCGAGTCGGCGATCGTCAACGCGTGCGAACCGCTGGTCGGGCCGGAAAAAACAGGGCCGGGGCGATGACCCCGGCCCGCACGCGATGCCTTCGCCTTCCCGGCGAACGACTGCCGTAAGTGTAGCGCGATCCGCGCTTACTGGAAGTCCCGGATGTCGCGGAACGGCGTCTCGGGGTCCCGGAAGTCGGGACGGTAGTACTTGCCGGCCGTGTCCAGCTCCTGCTGGTAACCGTTGAAGAGACCGTTCGCCTCGAGGGCGGCCAGGGCAGCCTCCCACTCGGCGGCGCTGATGGACCGGTTCAAGGCGCCGTACTTCTCGTTCGAAGCGGCGCGGTGGATCGGGTAGTACTGGGCCATGAGCGAGATGGCCACGCTGGAGGACAGCGTCTCGGCGATCCAGGCGAGCGAGTCCGCCACACCCGCGGCGCCGTTGGGAAGGACCAGAAGCCGGACGAGCAGGCCCCCGCGCAGCAGGCCCTCGTCGTCGAGGTCGAGGCGCGAACCCTTCTGCCGGAACATCTCGACGAGCGCCGCGCGCGCCCGCGCCGGGTAATCCGGGACCTTCGAGTAGAGCGCGCCGGCTCCCGCGTCGGCGTACTTGAAGTCTGGCAGGTAGACGTCCACGATCCCGTCGAGCAGGCGCAGGACCTCGACCGAGTCGTAGGCGTTGGTGTTGTAGACGATCGGCAGCCGCAGGCCGGCGCGCGCCGCGAGGAGTACGGCCTTCGCCATCTGCGGCGCGAAGTGCGCCGGCGACACGAAGCCGATGTTGTGGCACCCGCGGT
>DATMNJ010000360.1:0-12337 GCA_035569175.1 Thermoanaerobaculia bacterium
GCGGAAGAACGAGACCAGGGTCTCGTAGGCGGAGGGCGGGGACGCGGCTGCGGTGCCGGTTCCGGCCACCATTCCCGTCAACAGGCACACCGCGATCGCGAGGGCGGACGGTTCACGCAAGATCATCGGGGAATTCTACGCGAGGCAGCGAGCCTCGCGCCGCGCTCACCCGACGAGCGGCAGGCGCCCGACGGCGCCGGCATCGGCCGCGGCGACGGGGACCTTCTCGTCCTCCTCGACCCGCACGGCCTCCCCGGGATTCAGGAACAGGTTCGCCTCCAGGCCGTACTGGCGGGTGTAGAGGTCGGCGTAGCGGCCGCGCTGGGCGAGCAGTTCCTCGTGGCGCCCGCGCTCGACGATGCGGCCTTCCTCGACGACGAGGATCGCGTCGGCGCGCCGGATCGTCGAGAGGCGGTGAGCGATGACGAACGTCGTGCGCCCCTTCATGAGCTCGGAGAGGCCCTCCTGGATGAACGCCTCGCTCTCGCTGTCGAGCGAGGAGGTGGCCTCGTCGAGGATCAGGATGCGCGGGTCGGCGAGGATCGCGCGCGCGATCGCGACGCGCTGGCGCTGGCCGCCCGACAGCTTCACGCCGCGCTCGCCGACGATCGTGTCGTACCCGTCGGGCATGCGCTCGACGAACTCGTCGCAGCGGGCGATCGCGCCCGCGCGGAGCACGGCGTCCCGGGGCGCATCGGGCCGCGAGTACGCGATGTTCTCGAAGACGCTGCCGTCGAACAGGAAGTTATCCTGGAAGACGACGCCGATCTGGGCGCGGTAGTCCGAGAGGCGGACCTTCGAAAGGTCCCGGCCGTCCACGAGGATGGCGCCCTCGGTCGGCCGATAGAAGGCGGCGACGAGGCCGATGATGGTGCTCTTGCCGGCGCCCGACGGGCCGACGAGGGCCGTGACGGTCCCGGGCGAGGCCGCGAAGGAGATGCCGCGCAGGACCGGCACGCCCTTCTCGTACTCGAAGGACACGTCGCGGAACTCGACCGTCCCGTCGAGCCGCTCGAGGGCCTCGCGGGACGCATCCCCGGCGTCCTCGGCGAGTTCGTTGCGCAGCTCCCGGATCCGCTCGAGGCCGGCGAAGGCCTCGGTGATCTGGCTGCCGATCGAGACGATCTGGATGACCGGCCCGACGAGCAGGCCGAGGTACAGGGTGAACGACACGAACGACCCGATCGTCATGCGCTTGGCCTCGATCTCGTGGGCGCCGACCCACATGATCGAGACGCCGACGACGCCGAGAAGCAGGGTCGAGAAGGCCGACACGGCCGAGAACCCCGTCATCGTCTTTGCGACGTTGCGAAAGAGGCGGTGAGCCCCCTCGGAGAAGATCCGCGCCTCGCGCTTTTCGGCACGGTAGGCCTTGACGACACGGATCCCGGCGATGGATTCCGTCAGCCGGCCCGAGACCTCCGCATTGATCTTCGAGCGCTCACGGAAGAGGGGTCTCAGGGTCTTGAAGGCGAAGAGCAGCACCAGGCCGAAGAGCGACAGCACGCCGAGGGCGATCAGGGTCAGCTTCGCGCTGAAATAGAAGAGGATTCCGAGGGCGAGCATCGCCGTCAGAAGGCCTCCCACGAGCTCCACCAGGCCCGTCCCGACGAGGTTGCGAATGCCCTCCGCGTCCGTCATGACCCGGGAGAGGAGCACTCCCGTTTTCGTCTGGTCGAAGAAGGCGATCTGGAGTCGTCCGACGTGACGCTGGACGCTGCGGCGCATCTCCGTGATGGAACGCTGGGCGGCTTTGCCCAGGACCATCGCCAGGGAGAAACCGGTGATGGCCTGGATGAGGGTTGCTCCGGCCGACGCCAGCACGATCGGCAGGAGCAGGTCGCGGCGGCCCTTCCCGATCACGTCGTCGAGGAGGACCTTGGTCGTCCCGGGCAGCACCAGGCCGGCCATCCGGCTGATCAGCAGCAGGCCGAGCCCGAGGGCGAGGCGCCCCTTTCGGGCGTGGAGCAGCTCGACGGCGTCCCGGGCGATGACGGAGAAGGGGAGGGACTTCTTTTTCTTGCCGTCCTCGTCAGGCCTCGAGGTGCCGCCGCGTCGGCGTTCGGCTTTCGCCGACCGCGAACTGAATCCTCCGCCCCCCAGTCCCAGCCGCGCCACGTCAGGCTCCGCCGTCGGTCACGGTGGGATTGTATCGGCGCACAGTCGCGTGCTCTGCAGAGTTGTCCACGGTGGAGAAATACGCGCGAGGCCAGGAAAGGGGTCAAAGTGCGGTTTTGACAAGATATACTGTCTGGACAGATAATACTGTCAATGGATATGCCGTCTGGCGAGCACGGCTCCGAACTCGAAACGATCTCCAGCGCGAAGCGGGCCGCCACGCTGCTGCATCCGCTGCGCCTGCGGGTGTTGTCGCTCGCGCGCACGCCCGCTTCCGCGGCCGATCTGGCGCGTCGGCTGGAGCTTCCGCGGCAGCGAGTGAACTACCACGTCCGCGCGCTCGAACGCGCCGGGTTTCTGCGCCGGGCCGGGCGCGAGCGCAAGCGCAACATGATCGAACAGCGCTACGTGGCGACCGCCCGGGCGTTCGTCCTCTCGGCGGGGATCCTCGGAACCGTTGGGGCCGACTGGCGCGAGATCGGCGACACGGCGTCGACCGATTACCTGCTCGCCCTGACCGAACAGGTGCGGTCCGACATCGAGCTGGCGGCGCGCGAAGGGGAGGCGGAGGCAAAGCCCATCTCGACGATCTCCTTGAAATCGCAGTTTCGGTTCGAGGGACCTGCCCAGCGCGCCGAGTTCGCCACGGCCGTTCGGGAAGCGGTCGTGGGCGTCATCGCCCGGCATTCGACGCCCAATCGCCTCGAGAACGGGCGCCCTGGCCGCGGAAGGCCCTACCGCCTGGTCCTCGCCTGCTACCCGGTCCCGGCCGCAACCGAGGCCGACGAGGGCCCGAAAGGACGCTGACGATGGAGACTTCCAGCAGGGACGCGCCATGATCGGGCAGGGGATTTCACTGGCGGGTGCGGCCATGATCTTAGCGGCCTTTGCCGCCCAGCAGGCCGGCCGCATGCGCCCGACGGACACCGTCTACCTCGTCCTGAATTTCGCGGGCGCGGCGATCCTGGCGTACTTCGCCGTCGAGGCTCGAAACCTCGGCCTGATCGTCCTCGAGGGCAGCTGGACCCTCATCAGCGCCTGGTCGCTCGGCCGGTCGCTCCTGCCTCCGAAGGGGTAAAGGCCTCGGACTCAGCGCCGCTCGTCCTTCATCCGCGCGTAGATGCCCCGGTCCACGATCTCCATGCAGCGCGGAGGATCGTTCTCGAGGTCCGTGAAGCCGACCTTGCGGTAGAGCGGGTGGGCGTCGCGTGTGAAGAGCGCCCAGCGCCGCAGTTGCTGGAGCTCCGGGTGCGCGCGGATCGTCTGCATCAGCCAGAGCGCGAGGCCTCTTCCCCGGTGGGACTCGAGCACGAACACGTCGGCGAGGTACGCGAACGTCGCCCGGTCGGTGATGACGCGGGCAAATCCCACCTGGACCGCGCCCTCGTACAGGCCGAACGGCATCGAGTTGTCGATGGACCGGTCGACGATCGCGCGGGGCACGTCGGGGGCCCAGTACGACGTCGAGAGAAACCGGTGAATGAGCGGCCGGTCGAGGCGGGCCGCGTCGGTCGAGATGGAAAAACCGCCTCGCGTCCAGTCCATGGCCAGATCCTATGCCGCGGCCGGGGACCCGCCTCGGGAGATAATCCCCGCCAAACAGTCTCAAGGAGGTGGGCATGGTCTCTGTGGGCGCGCTCTGGCTTCCCATTCTGCTGTCGGGGGCCGTGGTGTTCGTGGCGAGCTCCCTGGTCTGGATGGTCCTTCCGCATCACAAGTCGGACTGGGCGGCGCTGCCGGGCGAGGCGGCGGTCCTCGCCGCGATGCGCAGCGCCGGCGTCAAACGCGGGATGTACCGGTTTCCTTTCTACGATCCCCGCGACAAGAGCCCCGAGACCCAGAAGAAGATCGAGCAGGGTCCGACGGGCACGATGATCGTGCGAGCCGACGGGCCGTTCGGCATGGGCAAAGAGCTCGCAATTTGGTTTCTGTATCTGCTCTTCGTTTCGGCTTGCGTCGCCTATCTCTCCGGCCACGTCCTGCCGATGGGCGCGCCGCACCGAGCCGTGTTTCGCACCGCCGGCGGGACCGCGATCCTGGGCTATGCGTCCGCGATCCTGCCCAGCGCGATCTGGTGGGGCCGCCCGTGGTCGATCACCCTGAAGGACGCTTTCGACGGTGTCGTCTACGGCCTGTTGACCGCCGTCATCTTCGCCTGGCTCTGGCCGCACTGAGCGAGAGATTCGCCGCGCCGAACCTTCCCATGCGCGGCACCGTTTCGCTCCCGACCTGGCTGGCGATCCTGCTGGCACTATTCGCGGCGTGGGCGGCGCTCGACCGCCTGCTGCTGCCGAGCGTGCGGTGGGTCCTGAGACGGCGGGTCAACCGCGTGCTCGAGGAGCTGAACACGCGGCTGAAGATTCGCATCCCGCCCTTCAAGCTCGCCCGGCGCGACGTCCTCATCGACCGGCTCCTCTTCGACCTGCAGGTGCAGCGGGCGGCCGAGGACGAAGCCCGGGCGGGGGAGTTGCCGCGCGAGCTCGTGATGCGTCGGGTCGAGCGGTACGCGCGCGAGATCGTCCCGGCGTTCAATGCCTATGCGTACTTCCGCTTCGGCTACTGGCTCGCCCGCAACGTCGCCCGATCGCTCTTCCGCGTCCGGCTCGGCTACTCCGACGAGCCGGGGCTCGCGGCGATCCCTTCCGAGGCGACCGTCGTCTTTCTCATCAACCACCGCTCGAACATGGACTACGTGCTCGTGTCCTACCTCGCCGCGGAGAAGGCGGCGCTGTCCTACGCCGTCGGCGAGTGGGCGCGCATCTGGCCGCTCCAGACGCTCATCCGCGCGATGGGGGCGTACTTCGTGCGGCGCAACTCGAAGGACCCGCTGTACCGCAAGGTGCTCGAGCGGTACGTCGGCCTGGCGACCGCGGCCGGCGTCACGCAGGCGGTGTTTCCCGAGGGCGGCCTCTCGAGGGACGGCAGGCTGCGTCCTCCGAGGCTCGGCATTCTCGACTACATGCTGCGCGCGTTCGATCCGGCCGGGGAGCGGGACATCGTGTTCGTCCCGACCGGGATCAACTACGACCGGACCTTCGAGGACCGGACGCTGCTCGGCGAGTGCACCGCCGTGCCCGGGCGGCCGGGCACCACGAGCGCCCTGGGAAACACGGTGCGCTTCATCCTGCGCAACCTGCGCCTCATGGCACTCAACAAGTGGCACCGCTTCGGCTACGCGTGCGTGAACTTCGGGTCGCCCGTGTCGCTCCGGGAGTACGCCCGTCGCCGCGGCGTCGACTTCCGGACGCTTGCCCGCGACGAACACTCCCGCCGGCTCGAGGAGCTCGCTCGCGAGCTCATGGAAGCGGTCGCCCGGGTCATTCCCGCGGTGCCGGTCCCGCTCGTCGCGACGGCGTTCGTGCGCGAGCCCGCGAAGGGCTGGAGCGAGCTCGAGCTCAAGGCAGCCGTGCTCGGCCTGATGGGAGAGCTCGAGGCGCGCGGCGCTCACGTCTATGTCCCGCGCGGCGACCAGGACTACGCCATCACGGTCGGCCTGCGGATGTTGACCCTGCGCCGGCTGGTCGAGGAAACCGACGGGATCTACCGCGCGCGGCCCGAAGAGCTGCCGCTGCTGCAGTACTACGCGAACTCGATCGCGCACCTGTTCGTCGCTTCCGCTCGCTAGCCGTCGCTTCCGCTCGCTTCGCTCGCTCTCGCTCCCGCGGCGCGCGCGTCCTCCCTCCCTTCGGTCGGGAGACTTCGCGCGCCGCGTGCGACTGGCGCGGTGCCGTGAGTCGAGATGCCTCACATTGCAATCGGTAAAGGGAACATCCCTCCGCCCGTGATATCAGTTCGCACAACTTCCCGAAGGAGGCTGCCATGGCCGCTCGCCTGAGCCGCAGGGACCTGATCCGTTTCGGTGCTCTCGGAGGCGCAGCGGCCGCCGCGGGACCGCTGGCCGCCCGTGAGGCCGCACCGCCACCGCCGGCTGCGGCACCGCCGCCGGCCTTCGAGCTCGACGAGGCGACGATTGCCGATCTCCAGAAGCGGATGTCCTCGGGCGCCGACTCCGCGCGGTCGCTCGCGGAGAAGTACCTGGGCCGCATCGAAGCACTCGACCGAAGGGGCCCGGAGCTGCGCGCGGTCCTCGAGTCCAACCCCGAAGCCCTCGCGATTGCCGAGCGGCTCGACGCCGAGCGCAAGGCGGGCAGGGTCCGCGGTCCGCTCCACGGCGTCCCGGTGCTGCTGAAGGACAACATCGGCACGGCCGATCGCATGAACACGACGGCCGGATCGCTCGCCCTTCTCGGCGCCACGCCGGGAGCGGACGCGTTTCTCGTCCAGCGCTTGCGGGACGCGGGCGCCGTGCTGCTCGGCAAGACGAACCTCTCGGAGTGGGCGAACTTTCGTTCGTCGCATTCCTCGAGCGGTTGGAGCGGGCGCGGCGGCCAGTGCCGCAACCCGTACGCCCTCGATCGCAGCCCGTCGGGCTCGAGCTCCGGCTCGGGTTCGGCGATCGCCGCCAACCTGTGCGCGGTTGCCGTCGGCAGCGAGACCGACGGCTCGGTCGTGTCGCCCTCCAACAACTGCGGCCTCGTCGGCGTCAAGCCAACCCTCGGCCTCGTCTCGCGAACGGGCATCGTTCCGATCGCGCATAGTCAGGACACGGCCGGCCCGATGGCCCGCACGGTGACCGACGCGGCAATCCTGCTGACGGCGCTGGCCGGGTTCGACCCTTCCGACCCGGCGACCAGGGGTCTTGCCGGAAAGGCTCCGACGAACTTCGCGATGTCCCTCGACGGCGGTTCGAGCGGACTGACCGGCATTCGCATCGGCGTTCCCCGCAAGAAGCTCTTCGGTCAGAGCCCGGCGGCCGACGTGCTCGTCGAGGCGGCGCTGGCCGATCTGAAAAGGCTCGGCGCGGTCATCGTGGACCCGGCGGACATCGCGACGCTGGGTGAGACGGATGAGAGCGAGTTCGAAGTCCTTCTTTACGAGTTCAAGGCGGACCTGAACGCCTACCTCGCCGGCCTCGGCGCCCGGACGCCGTACAAAACGCTCGAAGACCTCATCCGTTTCAACGAGGAGAACCGCGGCCGCGAGATGCCCTATTTCGGCCAGGAGATCTTCGAGAAGGCGCAGGCCAAAGGGCCGCTGACGGACAAGGCTTACCTCGACGCGCTCGAGAAGGACCTGCGGGCGACCCGCAGGGAGGGCATCGATCGGACCATGGACGAGCACAAGCTCGACGCCCTGGTCGCGCCGACGAGTGGTCCGGCGACGCTCATCGATCTCGTCAACGGGGACTACGGCCCCGGCGGCAGCTCGTCCTTTCCCGCGATCGCCGGCTACCCGGACGTCACGGTTCCGTGCGGCGAGAAGTTCGGCCTGCCCGTCGGCATGTCCATCTTCGGCCGAGCCTGGAGCGAGCCGACGCTCCTGAAGATCGCCTTCGCCTACGAACAGGCCACGAAACATCGCCGCCCGCCGAAGTTCCTGCCGACCGTGGACCTGTCGCTGCGAAGCTAGCGGGAATCCCGGCCCGGGCGATCCCGTTCTGCGTCTCGTGAAGCTCGCGCGCGTGGAGGTCGGTGTGCTCGTCGCTGCCGTCCTGGCGGCGCCGGCCCTGGGACAGGCGCCCGTCCAGGAGCAGGTGACGGTCGGAATCGTCGAAGTCACGCTTCACGCCTCGGACCGATTCGGCGAGCCGATCGTCGGCCTCAAGGCGGCCGACCTGAAGCTCTTCGTGGACGGCAAGCCCGCGCCGATCGAGACGCTCGAGTGGACGTCCAGCCTGACGAACGATCGCGATGCCGGAGAGGACGATCTCACCGCCGGTCCGACGGGCGACGCTCCGGCCGAGGCGGCCGCCGGTCGCCGGCTGGTCCTGCTCTTCCAGTGGGAAATCCAGGGCGCGAAGTCGGAGGGCCACATGCGCATGTCCCGGCAGGCGCTCGAATTCATCGAGACGCTCAAGCCGGACGACGAGGTCGCCGTGATGAGCTTCGGCTCCAGGCTCTGGCTGCGCCAGGACTTCACGAACGATTCCGCGAAGCTGCGCGCGGCGATTCTCAGCACGCTCGTCCCGAAGAACGACGAGAGCGGCGGCCGGCCGTCGCTCGCCGCGGCCGCACGCGAGGGCGAGAACGCCACGTCGATCGAGAAGGCCTTCCTCGCGATCGGCAAGGCGCTCCGGCCCATCCCCGGCTCCAAGGCGATCGTGTTCTTCGGGTGGGGCATCGGAACCTGGACCGCGATGACGCGGGAGACGGCCGGTCTCGGGCGCATGAACTACTCGCGGGAATTCAACCAGGCTCTCGAGGTCCTCCAGCAGGCTCAGGCGCCGGTCTTCACCCTCGACACGAGCGCCGGCCACCACCAGCTCGAAGCCGGGCTCGAGCGGCTCTCGTTCGAGACCGGCGGCTACTACCTTCCGACCTACGACTTCCCGCGCTGGGCGATGAAGACCGCCGCGCGGGCGCTGACGGGGCATTACGTCCTGATCTTCCGGCCCCCGGGCGGCCGCCATGGACCCCACGAGATCCGCCTCGAAGCCGCGCGCGGGGTTCGGCTGCTGTACCGGCAGCAGTACGACGACTAGAGCGCCGCGCCCGCCCGGCTACTCCGGGAACGTCTCCGGCCGATCCACCGCGCGGCGGTGAAGCTCTTCGTCGATGTTGCGGCCCGTGACGAGGGCGACGATCGGGCCCCCGACGTCCGAGAGCTGCGGCAGGGCGGCGAGTGCGGCGGCGGCGGCCCCTTCGGCGCGAATGCCGGCCCGACCGTAGGCGCCGACCGCCCGGGCCATCTCGCGTTCCGAAACGAGAAGCATGCGGTCCACGACGGCGTTGACGAGGGCGACCGCCTCGGGGATGGCCACGCGGACGGCCAGACCGTCGGCGAAGGTGGCCATGCGGTCGGACGCCGCCGGGCGATGGGCTTCGAAGGAGAGCGCCATGACGGGCGCCTCTTTCGCCGCGACGCCGACGACGAGCGTCGCCGGGGAGCGGCGCTTGAGAGTGCGGCCGATTCCGGCGACGAGCGCGCCGTTGCCGACCGGGACGACGACGGCCGCGGGAGGCTCGGGCGCCTGATCGAGCAGCTCGTCGGCGATCGCGCCATAGCCCTCGAGCTGGGTCGGTTCCGCGCCGTCCTCGAAAAAGGGAACGTGCGCCTCTTCGGCGAAGCGCTTGCCCTCGTCCTTGGCGAAGTCGAGGTCGGTTCCGGCGAGCCGAATTTCGGCGCCGAGGCCGTCGATGAGCGCGAGCTTTGCGAGGCAGGCGCCGGCCGGCGCATAGACCATCGTGCGCAGCCCGAGCCGCCGTGCGGCCCACGCGACTGCCGCGCCGTGATTGCCGGTCGATGCGGTCACGACCGCGGCGGCGCCACGCGCCCGGTAGGCCTCGATCGTCGGGAGAGCGCCCCGCCACTTGAAGGCTCCGAGCTCGTGCCCGTCCTCGCGTTTCAAGTAGAGCGCGAGTCCGTCGCACAGGCCCTCGGGCGCCCGCTCGAGCGGTGTGGGGAGGTCCACTGGGACGAGGGTATCGCAGGGCTCGTCTCGAGGGGAGTGGGGCAGAGCACACGCGGGGCGAAGGGTTCTCAGGCCACGTCGGGGGCGCCCTTGAGCCGGGCGGCGGCGACCCGGCGTGCCAGGGCACGGCAAGCGGGAAGTGTCGCGAGATAAAGCGCCGCAACGAGGACCGGTGCGACGGCGAGCCAGGCCACGAACGCGTGGGCGAGCGTCGCCCGCAGATCCACGAAAGCCCGGTAGGGATCGGCCTTCATCACGGCGACGAGCCGTTCGAGCGACCGGGTCTCGCGCGGCGCGCGGAACATCCACTCGCCCAGGCGGATGAATGGGAAGATCAGGAGCAGCTGGAGCGCGTACGACGACCAGTTGACCGCCTGCATGATCGGCTGGTTCAGGCGCAAGGCCCACGCGGCGGCAAGGCAGAGGATCGTGGTCGTGCCCACGATCGGGTTGACGGCGATGCACAACCCCACGGCCACGGTCGCCGCGATCTTTTCCGGCGACAGGCCCTGCGTCAGCTGCTGGTGGATCGGATCGCGGATTTTTCGGCCGACGAAGCTCCGGAAGCTCATGCGCGGTGCGCCAGTGGCAACCCCCCGCTAGCCCGGCTGCGGATCGGGCATGCGGAGCGATTCGGCGGCGGCCACGAGACGCTCGAGGATCTCGGCGAGATGCGCTCGCGCCCTTTCGATCTCGACGTGGATCTCCTCGACACGCCGGCCGGCCCGCGCCCCGGCGGCCGAGGCTTCCTCGTGCAGGCGGTCGAGGCGGGCCGCTGCGCGCAACCGGGCGGCCTCGAGCTCCGCGAGCGTCTCGTGCGCGGTCAGGCGCACCGAGGCGCCGAGCTCGACCCAGCGTCGCGACAGGCTCTGTACGCGCTCGTAGAGCCGGGCAGACGTGAACGCCCGGCCGGTGCGCTGCGCCTGTCGCGCCGCGTCGCGCCAGTGCTCCGGCGGACGGTGCAGCCCACGGACGAGACCGGCCTTCTCTCCGAGCCAGAGGAGGTAGTAGCTCGCGTCCACTTCCCACCAGCGAAACCCCTGCGCGGCGGAGCCGGGCGCCCAGTGATGATTGTTGTGCCAGCCCTCTCCCATCGTCACCAGGGCGAAGAGAAAGCTGTTGCGCGAGTCGTCGGTCGTCGCGAACGCGCGCCGGCCGAAGACATGCATGACGCTGTTGATGGAGAACGTGCCATGCCACAGCAGCGCCGTCGAAAGGAAGTAGCCGTAGAAGAGGCCCGTCCAGCCGAAGGCGAGGTACAGCGCAACCGCGTAGAGGGCCGTCGGCACGTACTGGTGCCGGTCGAGCCAGACGAGCTCGGGGTATTTCGCCAGATCCGGCACCCGCGTCGGATCCGCGTCGGCGTGGTCGCGCGCGAGGATCCAGCCCATGTGGCTCCACCAGAACCCGCGCTGCACCGGGCTGTGGATGTCTTCGGGGCGGTCGGAATACTTGTGGTGGTGCCTGTGGTTGGCGGCCCACCACAGCACGCCCTTCTGTGCCGCCGTCTGTCCCAGAAACGCCAGCGCGAGCTGCGGCGCGCGCGACAGGCCGTATGCGCGGTGGCTGAAGTAGCGGTGGAACCCCGCGGTGATCGCGAACATCCGGAGGTAATAGGACGCCACGCAGAGGGCGACGCCCTTCCACGAAAATCCGACGAGGCAGACGCCAAGGGCCGCGACGTGGACGGCCAGAAAGCCGATCACGGCGGACGGGCTCAGCCGGCCTGCCTTCGGAGCGGAGGCGATCTCGGACGTCATGCCGCAACTCTACCGCTTCGAGCTCGTCGGTCCAGCCAAAGACGGCACGAGGGAGGGGCCCGTCGGGCGCCCCTCCCTCGAGGTTCCGTGGGAGCAGAGCGTTACTTGGTGGCGGCCGGGGCCTCGGGCCCCTTCTTGACGGTTTCGAGCGAGATCGTCACGTCCACGTCGTCGGACAGCATCGTGCCGCCGCCTTCGAGGACTCGGTTGTACAGGATCCCGTAGTCCTTGCGGTCGAGCTTCGTGTTGAGCTCGAAGCCCGCGCGCTCTCCGGCCTTGGGGTCCTTGACGGTGCCGAGGAAGGCGACGGGCAGCGTGATCTCCTTGGAGACCCCGTGCATCGTGAGCGTGCCGGTGACGGCGTACTTGTCCTTGCCGGCCGACGCGATCTTCGTGCTCTGGAAGGTGATCTCGGGGAACTTCGCCGTGTCGAAGAAGTCGGGCGAATTCAGGTGCTTGTCGCGGCCTTCGTTGTTCGTGCTGATCGACGCGGTCTTGATGGTGAAGGCGACCGAGGACGCTTCCGGCTTCGCCGGGTCGACCTGGATCGTGCCCGAGAAGTCCGTGAAGTTTCCGCGGACCTTCGACACGAAGTGGCGAACCTGGAAGGTCACGTCCGAGTGGACCTTGTCGACCGTGTACGTGTCGACGGCGAGAAGCGGCGCCGCCGCCGTGGCGGTGGCGAGGAACAGGGCCAGCATCCGAAGTTTGCGAAGCATGGTGCTCTCCTTTCGAGCGGTTGGGGTCACGCCCTGGGGCGGGACGGGGTGGAACGCGAGAGCCCGGCGCGGATCGCGTCGAGCAGGCGGATGAGGGTGGCGACGTCGGCGTCGCCCAGCATGGACAGGAACGCGTCCATCCGGGACACGGGCGCGTCCATGCGAGCGAGCAGGCGGGCGCCGGCCGGCGCGAGCAGGCAGAAGACCTGCCGGCGGTCCGACGTGCAGCGCTTGCGGGAGACGAGCTTTTTCTTCTCGAGCCGGTCGAT
>DATMNJ010000361.1:0-12285 GCA_035569175.1 Thermoanaerobaculia bacterium
GACGTGCTGGATGACGCGCTCGCGCTGATCGCCCGACGGCAGGTCGAGGTCGATGTCGGGCCACTCGCCGCGCTCCTCCGAGAGGAATCGCTCGAAGAGGAGCTCCATCTTCACCGGATCCACGGCGGTGATCGAGAGCGCGTAGCAGACGGCGCTGTTGGCGGCGGAGCCGCGCCCCTGTACGAGGATGCGGCCCTCGAGGCAGAAGCGCACGATGTCGTGGACGATCAGGAAGTAGCCGGCCAGATCGAGCTTCTCGATCATCGCGAGCTCCTTCTCGATCTGCGCCTGTGCCCGGGTCGTCAGCGGCCGGAAGCGCGTGCGCGCGCCGTTCCAGGTCAGCCGCCGCAGGTGCGAGGAGGGCGTCTCGCCGGCGGGCAGCGGGTACTCCGGGAAGCGGTAGCCGAGATCCGCGAGCGTGAAGTCGAGCCGCGCGGCGAGCTCCCCCGCGGCGTCCACGGCCTCCGGCAGGTCGGCGAAGAGCTCGCGCATCTCGGACGAGCTCTTGAAATGGCGCTCGCGCTCGGCGGCGAGGAGCCTTCCGGCCGCGTCGAGGGGAACGTGATGGCGTGTCGCCGTCAGGACGTCGTGCAACTCTTTGTCCCTCGCGCGCGCGTACCGGACGCCGTTGGCGGCGACGAGCGGAAGGCGCAGTCGCCGCGCGAGCTCCACGAGCCCCTGGTTGCGGTGCTCCTCCTCGCGCAGGCGGTGGCGCTGGAGCTCGACGTGGAGGCGCCCCGGAAAGATCGCGGAAAGCCTCTCGACGAGCCGACGTGCCGCGTCGGTGCCGCCCTCGGCGAGCGCGCGCGCGACCGGCCCCTCCGCGCCGCCCGTGAGAACATGCAGGCCCTCGGCGTGCGCCGCGACCTGGTCGAGCGTGACGGACGCGTCCCCTTTCGGCTTTCCCAGCGCGCCTGCGGTCAAGAGGCGGCAGAGGTTCTTGTAGCCGGCGCGGTTCTCGACGAGGAGGGTGAGGCGCGATCGCGCTGAACCCCCTCCTTCTCCCGCCGGGAGAGAGAAGTCGAGCGTCGCCTCCGCCCCCACGATCGCCCTCACCCCCGCCGCCTTCGCCGCCTTGTAGAACCGCGCCGCGCCATAGACGCCGTTGCGATCCACGAGCGCGACGGCCGGGATCTCGCGCCGCGCGGCTTCTTCGACGAGGTCTTCCGGCAGCGACGCGCCGTCGAGAAACGAGAACGCCGACGCGGCGTGGAGCTCGACGTAGGGCCGCGCTCTTGCGCGCGCCGCTTCGCGTGCAAACTCGCGGTGCCGCAGCTTCTCCTTGCGCGCGCCGGGCGAAACGATCAGCGCGGCATGGCCGCCGCACCCCGCGTTGCCGACGCTGTTGCCCACGCCGAGATTCCGGGAAGGCGGCATTTGCGGGGGATTCCCCGAGGGGCGATTGCGCTTGTCGGACACGGGAGGAGAACGGTAGGCGTAATAAAGGCGTAAGTCAAACTAACGCCTAAATGACTGATTCTTAGGCGTTAACTGGCCATCAATCCCCTACCCCTACGCCCCGACGCGGGGGCTGCGCCGCTCGAGCAGGGCCACGTCGCGCCAGACGCCGCCGAGCTTGCCGAGCTTCTGGCGCACGCCGACGACGCGAAAGCCGCAGACCTCGTGGACCGCGAGCGAGGCCCGGTTCTCGGGAAAGATCCCCGCCTGGAGCGTCCAGACGCCGGCGTCTTCCGATGCGCGGACGAGCGCCTCGAGCAGCCGCCGCCCAACGCCCCGGCCCCGCGCGTCGGCCGCGACGTAGACGCTGACCTCGGCCACGCCTCCGTAGGCGCAGCGCTCGGACACGGGCGAGAGCGCGGCCCAGCCCACGATCCGACCGGCGTCGCGCGCGACCAGCCGCGAGTCCGTTCGGTGCGCGCGGTCCCAGGATTCCCAGGACGGGATCCCGGTCTCGAACGTCGCGTTGCCCGTCGCGATCCCCTCCGCGTAGATCCGCCGCACGTCGTCCCAGTCGGCGGGCGTGAGACCTTCGATCGCGGCGGGCGCGTCGTTCAACGCGTCAAACCTCGTTGTACTCCGGGACGTAGTTGGCCATCAGGCTGCCCTTCGGCAGGATGGTCTGGCCCGGTCCCGCACCGGCGTCGCCGGTCTTGACCCAGTGCCACGCGTGCAGGATCTCGGAGCTCGGGTAGTAGCGCGTCTCGGCCTGGATCAGGACCGTTCCGGCGAGGATCTCCGCCTTGACGTCCTCCCACTTGCCCGCGCCCACGACGGCCACGCGCTCGATGTGCTCGGCGTATTTCGAGAGGAACTTGATCTCGTCCCACCGTGCCGCCCATTCCGCGCCCTTCATGGCCGAAAGGTCCGCCAGGATTCCAATCGTCTTCTTGCCGCGATCCTTGATCGCGAACTCCATCTGCGGCAGAAACCCCTCGACCTCCTCGGCCGTCAGCTTGCCGGTCACCTTGAAACCGATGCCCTTCTCGCCGCTCTCCTTGAGCCGTTCGATCATGGGGTGGATCCTCCTTCTCGTGGCCGCTCCCGCGGCGCGGCCAAGTATCCCACGCCCTTCAGGAGCCGGGACGGGCCGGCGGGAACTGCGCGCGGTGATGGCCGGCGTGCACCGCCATGAGTTTCAGGATCTGCGGCGCGGTGAGCTTGCCGAAGTAGGGATGCGTCAGCCGGACGCGGCGCGCCCTTTCTGCTTCGGCGAGACGGTCGGCGAAGAGAACCGCGCTCTCGCGCAGGTCGCGGGCCGCCTGTACCGGATCGGCGGCGCCGGTCTTCGGCCGGATTTCCCTCGGGGCCGGCGCGCCTTGCGGGAACTTGCCGCCGAGGATCTGCGGCAGGAACCTCCACCGCAACGCCACGCGCTTCCACCAGCCAACGCGCACGACGAAGCCGGAGCCCCCGTCGAGCTCGGCGAGCGGCGGCCCATAGGAGAGGATGAGGTGCTGCGCGATCTCCGAGGGCGACCACTTGCCTGGCTGCGGAGCCTGCGTCCAGCGCGCCGGGTCCTGGCCCTCGACGACGCGCGCCACGTCCTCGATCGCCGCACGGTGATCCGCGGCCGCCTGCGCCATCCCGATCCCGCCGCTCACGCCGCGGCCGTCTCCTCCGCCCGCCGCACGGCTTCCCGTTCGAAGGCGTTGTCGCGGTAGACGTGCCCGCCGGCGAGAAGGGCCCGCGCGCTCGCCGCGACGTAGAGAAACGGGAACAGGAATCCCCACCGCTCGTACTGCGCGACGTGGACGCGCTCGTGGGCGCGGGTCTCGACGAGGCAACGAGCGTCGGCCGCGTAGACGACGTGGCCGAGGGTGATCGCCGAGATCGGAAAGCCCGGCACAGCCCGGCGCAGGATCGGCCGGAGCAGCCCGCCCGAGACCTCGAGGACGCCGGCCTCCAGCCGCGCCCGCGTTCCGGTCAGCAGGAGCGGGGCCGCCAGCGCCGCCGCCGCGGCCGACACCGGCAGGACTCCGACGTATCCGAGCGCGCGGCGCCAACCCGCGCCGCGGTTCACGGCGCCGATCCCATCGCGGCCTCGCCGCCCTCGGGCCCGTAGAACATGACCCAGACGACGAGATCGTCGGTGAAACTTTCGAACCGGTGCTCCTCGTGCGCCGGAACGAAGAGCACGTCACCGGGCGTGAACCGGTCGAGCTCCGACCCGTTGCGGAACTCGCCGCGGCCCTGGACCACGAAGTACACCTCGTCGCGCGTGTGCGGCTTCTGCGGGTCGTGCCCGCGCGGCGCATAAATCTCGACGTCGAGCGTCCCGTGTTCGAGCACGGTCGCCCAGCGCTCGCCCCCGGGCCGGGGCAGCTTCGTCATCGCGTCCCCAACGGTCACCCGTCTCTTCTCGCGAATCATGGATCCCCCTTTTGTTCGACGGCAGACCGCAGACGGAAAACCGCAAGCTCACATGTCTTCGAGCTCACGTCCCTTGGTTTCGCGCACGAAACGCGCCACGAGGATGAACGACAGCGCCGCGGCCAGCGTGTAGAGGCCGTAGGCGTAGCCGAGGCCGATCTTCGAGAGGCCTGGAAACGTCAGCGTCACGAGCCAGTTGGCGACCCACTGCGCCGCCGCCGCGAGGGCCAACGCCGCGCCGCGGATGCGGTTGTTGAACATCTCGCCGAGCAGGACCCACACGATCGGGCCCCACGAGAAGCCGAAGGCGAAGACGTAGAGGTTTGCCGCGACCAGCGCGGCGATGCCGTGGCCGCCGGCCAGGACCGGCGAGCCGTGGGCATCCAGGGGAGCGTTGGCGAAGAGCCATGCCATCGTGCCGAGCGTCAGGGTCATGCCGACCGAACCGACCAGAAGCAGGGGCTTTCGCCCGAACCGATCCACCGAGGCGATCGCGATGAGCGTCGTGACGATGTTGATGATCCCGGTGATGGTGGTGATGCGCATCGCGTCCGACTCCGCGAATCCGACGGAGTGCCAGAGCGCGGTGCTGTAGTAGAAGATGACGTTGATCCCGACGAACTGCTGGAAGACGGACAGCCCGATCCCCACCCAGACGATCGGAAGGAGCAGCCCATGCGGGGCCCTGAGCTCCTTGAGCCTCGGCCGGTCGCCCTGGACCGTCTGCTGGATGTCCTTGATGCGCCCCGGCACGTCGGGCTCCCCGATCCGCGCCAGGACGGCCGCCGCCCGATCGGCCCGGCCGCTTGCGACCAGGTGCCGCGGCGATTCCGGAACGAAGAAGGCGCCGAGGCCGTAGACCAGTGCGGGCAGCACCTCGACCCAGAACATCCAGCGCCAGGCGGGGACCCCGAACCAGAAGGGCGCGTCGGGAGAGCCCGCCGTGTGTGCGATCAGATCGTTGATCGCCAGCGCGAGGAAGATGCCGGTCACGATCGCCAGCTGCTGCAGCGATCCGAGGCGGCCGCGCATGCGGGCCGGCGCCACCTCGGCGATGTACGCGGGCGCGATCACGCTGGCGGAGCCGACGGCGATGCCGCCGAGAAACCGCCAGGCCGAGAAGGCCCAGAGGGTCTGCGCAATGCCCGAGCCGAACGAGCTCACGGCAAAGAGCAGCGCGGTCAGGCGCATCGCCTGGACGCGGCCCGATCGGTCCGCGACGCGGCCGGCGATCAACGCGCCGACGGCCGAACCGAGCAGGGCCGACGCCACCGCGAACCCGAGCCGCCCCGGGTCGGCCGTGAAGTGCCGCTCGAGGGCGCCGACCGTCCCGTTGATGACGGCCGTGTCGTACCCGAAGAGGAACCCGCCGGTCGCCGCGACGCAGGAAATGAGGAGGACGTACGTCGAGCCCGACCCGCGGAAGGCGTTCGTCTTCGCCGCCATCTGTCTATTCTCCATCGAGAAACATCTCCGCGATCCGGGGCGTTCGCCCCGTGAAGGATTCGTCGCTGTTGACGATCATGGCCGCCACCAGTCGGTCGTCCGGATAGATGACGAGATACGCCGTCCCGCCCTGCGCGCCGCCGGAGTGCGAGATCTTGCGCCGGCCCTTCGCGTCGCGGCCCACGCTCCAGCCCATCCCATACTCCGTGTCCTTGCCGTCGGAGGTCTTCTGAGAGGTCCACAGCAGCGTCACGGTCTCGGGCTTCAGGAGACGCCCTTCGAGCAGCGCGTTGGCAAACGCAACGAGGTCCTCCGCGGTCGACACGAAGCCGCCGCCAGCCCACTTGTAGCTGTTGTCCACAAACCCCGCGTTGACGATCGCCCCCGCGTCGGTGCGCGTGTAGAAATGGGCCCTCCCGGCGACGATCGGGCCGGGATCGTCGGGCGCCGTGTGAACGAGGCCGGCCGGCCCGAAGACCCGCCTCTGCATGACGTCGAGGAAACGCTCGCCGCTCGCGCCCTCGATCACGGCGGCGATGAGGTTCCAGCCGTAGGAAGAGTAGGAAAAGCGGGTCCCGGGCTCGAAGAGCAGCGCGTCCTTCTCGAAGATCGCGAGGCCCGCGCGCACCGTCGCGTAGTGATCCCGGATCTCGAACTCGCCGTGGTCGTAGTGCCGGATCCCGGCCAGGTGCCCCGCGAGCTCGCGGGTCGTGATCGGCCAGGCCTTCCTCGGGAAGTCGGGCACGTAGCGCTGCACCGGCGCGTCGAGGTCGAGCTTCCCGTCCTCGACGAGAGCTCCGAGGGCCGCGGACGTCAGCGGCTTCGACACGCTGCCGATGCGCAGCCGCGTCGTCGTCGAGACGGGGACCTGGAGCTCGAGGTCCGCGCACCCGATCGCCTCGCTCCAGATCAGGCGCCCGTTGCGCGACACGGCGACCGATACCGCGGGGGCGAGCGTGCGCGTCATCTCGTGGTCGATGAGGGCGCGCGCCCGCTCGATCGCGTGCTCGTTCGAGCTCGCCGCGGCAGGCGCCACGGCCGCGGCCTGGCCTCGCGCCACGCCGGCCGCCGCGGCGAACGCGAAAGCGGCGGCGAGTCCGAGACGCCGTCCCCATCGCGCCGGCATCACCATCGCCTCCTTCGTCACACCCTCCGCGACGCCGCGACCCACACGAGGAGCAGCGCTACGCAGATTCCGACCGTCAGGTACACGCTGACGAAGGCGGCCAGAGTCGCCACGACGTAGCCCGGGATTCCAAGCCAGTACCGGTTGGAGATTTCCCGGATCGCGTCCTCGGAGACGCCCGGCTTCAGCAGCCGGCGGCCGGAGATGGCCGCCCACCACAGAAGGTTGTACGCGAGCCCGGTCAGGACGAACGTGCCGGCGTATGCCGCCGCCGCGACCGAGGCGCCGGGTCTCTCGAAGTACGCGGCCAGCAGCGCCGTCGGAAACGGGACGACCGTCACGGCCAGGAGCAGCAGGCCGTTGGCGTAGAGAAACGGCGCGCTCACCTTGTTCACGAACCGAAACATCCGGTGGTGGTTGATCCACATGACGAGGATCGTGAAGAAGCTCGTCACGAGGGCGAGATACGACGGCCACTGGGCGAGCAGCGCTCGCGCGAGCCGGCCGCCCGAGGCGCCGTCGGGCAGTTGAGGGACCTTGAGCTCGAGCACGAGGAGCGTGATCGCGATGGCGAAGACGCCGTCGCTGAACGCCTCGACTCGCCCGGTCTCCTTCTCTTCGACCTGCCCGGACGTCACGGCCGCGGCTATTTCGGAGCGGCGGGCGGCGGCGGAGTCGCCGAGGTGTGGTCGGCCACGTACAGCCACTTGCCTCCGACCTTCTTCGCGACGGCGGTGAACCGCCCTTTCAGCACCACCGGATCTCCGCCCTTCTTGGGATTTAGCGTCAGGACGTAGCTGCCCCAGCCGGCCGAGAGATCGCCCGAGGCCTCGTACGCCGGGCTCACGAGGACCGCGTCGCTCACGGTGTACGCGGCGAAGTAGCCCGCGTAGATGCCGCGGATCGCCGCAATGCCGCGCGCCTCCGGAGCGTCCGGCAGCCACGCCACGGCGTCCGGGGCATAGCAGGCCACTACCGCTTCCAGGTCGTTCGCCTTCATGGCCTTGACCCACGCGGTGTCCAACACCTTCGCTCCCGCGTCCTGCGCCCGGGCAGAGGAGACGAGCCCGATGACCGCCGCGAACACGAGGATTCCCTGCAGAGCCCGAGTCCTCATCTTTTTTCTCCTCTTCGAAATCTGCCGCGAATCATATGCCTGCCAGTCCAGGTTCTTCAGCCGCGGCCAGAGCCCGGAGCGATCGCCACGTCCACCGGGACCAGTGAAAGCAGTTTCGTGAGCACATCCGGCGCGATCTCGACGAGGAATCCGCGGCGGCCGCCGTTGATGAGGAGACGCTCGAGCGAGAGGATCGACCGCTCGACGTGAACGGGCAGCGGCTTGCGCGTCCCGAACGGGCTCACGCCCCCGGGGACGTAGCCCGTGTGCTTCTCGACCGCGGCGGGGCTCGCCGGCGCGACCTCGCGGGCGCCGATCTGGCGCGCGAGCTGCTTCGTCGAGACCTCGCGGTCGCCATGCATGAGGACGATCAGCGGCCTCGAAGCCGGCCCGCCATCGCGCGCCTCCATGACGAGCGTCTTGACGACGGAATGTTCCGGCACGCCGAGGGACTCGGCCGAATGCCTCGTCCCGCCCCGCTCGAGGTAGGCGTAGGTGTGCGGCACGAAAGCGGCGCCCGCTGCCCGCAGCATCCGTACCGCGGGCGTCGAGGGAATGTCGGGCGATTTCAATCTACGCCGCCTGGTACAGCGCCAGGACCGCGCCCGCCGGGTCACGGATCACGGCGAAATGCGCGCCGTGGCCCATCGTCTTCGGCCCCGCCACGACCACGCCGCCGCGCGCCCGGCACTCGGAGAGGCTCCCCTCGAGGCTCGCGACGATCACGTACACGAGCCACTGCGCCGGCAGGTCCGCGTTGTCGCCGCGGGCGTGGCAGACTCCCGCGGCGGACTTGCCCGACTCCGGCTCGCTCATCGTGTAGTCGCTGTACTCGCCCATCGCAACCGGCGCCGGCTTCCACCCGGTCACTGCGGCGTAGAAATCGCGGACGCCGGGGGCGTCCGAGACCGTCAGATCCACCCAGCCGATCGAACCAATCGCCGGCCTTGCCTGTTCGCTCATGTGCCCTCCTTGCGATCACCCCGGTCCAGGAACTTGACGTATCGCATCGTCTCCGCGCGGTACCCGAGGTGGGTGTACACCGCACGGGCCCGGACGTTTCCTTCGAACACGGTCAGCGTCAAACGCCGGTACCCACGCTCACGCGCCCAGGCCTCCGCCGCCCGCATCAACGCTCCACCCACGCCCCGGCCCTCGGCCTCCCGGGCGACCGCGAGCACACTGACGTGCCCGTGCTCCACGCGATCGAAAAAATCGCGCAGGACCTCGAGGTAGACGAAGCCCGCCGGAGCGCTGTCCTCGTCCGCAACGAGCAGCGTGGCCCCGGGGGCCGGGCTCTCGAAGAACACGCGCAGGACCCGCGCGTCCGCCTCGCCGATCTCCTCCGCCGTCCGCCAGGGCGGCGGACCGAAGTCGCCGAGCCTCCCGACGGTCGCGAGCACGAACGCGCGGTCGGCCGGGCCGGCTTCCCGGATCGCCAGCGTCACGCGGGTCCCGCCGCCGCGTCGAGCGCCTGCCAGATGCGGTCCACCCACTCGAGGTGCTCGGGCTTCATCAGCACCGAGCGCAGGGACGTGACCGTGTCGCGGTCCCGCTCGATGCCCGCGCCCGCCAGATCGAAGAAGTCCGCCGGGAGCTCGGCCAGGGCGAGGTGGAGGCCGCGCCTTGCCGCCTCGTCGAAGATGCGCCGCGCCCGCTCGGAGCACTCGCTCACCCGGCCCGCGCGCGCCGCCCACACCACGATGTCGAGCTCCGGCGCGAAGGCCGGCAGAAACCGCGGGTCCGCCGCCAGCCGTGCGGAGAACGCGAGCGCCGCGGCGCGCGAGGCGGACAGCCGCCGCGCGAAGTCTCCGTCGCGTTCGAGCGGCAGCAGGCGCATCGTCGCCCAGAGCGCGACCGCGCTCGCGCCGGGCCGCGAGCATTCGAGGCTGATCTCGCCCAGGTGAAGGTCCGTCGAGCTGAAGTAGGTGTACGGCGAGTCGTGCTTGTAGAGGCGCCCGACGGACGGGTCGCGGAAGAGCACGCACCCGCAGCCGTAGGGCTGAAGCCCGTGCTTGTGCGGGTCGATCACGATCGAGTCGGCCTCGGAGACCCGGTCGAAGGCGCGCCGCGCCGGCGTGTCGAGGTTCTCGGCGAGGCCGAAGTAGCCGCCGTACGCGGCGTCCGCATGCACGCGAAAGCCGTGGCGCGCCTTCAGCTCGAGGATCTCGGCCAGCGGGTCCACCGAGCCCGTCGCCGTCGTTCCGAGAGTGGCGACGACGGTCCCGACGCCGCCCCGCACCAGCCGGCGTTCGAGCGCGTCCGCGTCGAGGCGGCCGAACCGGTCGCACGCGATCTGCTCGAAGGGCAAGCCGAGGACGCCCGAGATGCGCCCGTGCGTGTAGTGCGCCTGGGACGACGCGAGGATCGCCTTGCCGGGCGCCAGCCGCCCCGCGACCCAGAGCGCCTCGAGGTTGGCCATCGTGCCGCCGCCGCAGAGGTGCCCGAGGTGCGCATCCCAGCCGACCATGCGCGCGAGCCCGGCGACGGCTTCCTTCTCCATGGCGGAGCTCGCACGGCCGCCGTCGAGCGCGTGGTTGTTGGGATTCACCCACATCGCGAGCGCATACGCCAGGCGCGCGACCGGGTGCGGAGGCTTCAGCATCTGGCCGGCATACAGCGGATGGAAGTACGGATAGTTGTCCGTCATCCGCGCCGCCGCCTCGAGAACCACCGCGCGCATTGCGCCGTCTTCCGCGTTCGGCTGCGCCGCCGGAAGGTTGGCGAAGGCCGACTCGAGCCGCTCGAGCGCCACGCGCAGGATGTCGAGCGAGCCGCGGTCGAACTCGAAGCCGCCCGACGCGGTCATCGCGGCCCGAAGCGGCAGAAGAAGCAGTAGCCCTGAAAGAGAAGCCCCAGGACGACGACGCCGAGGAGCAGCGGCTTGGAGAACACCGATCGGCTCTTCACGAGCGGCGCCCCGCACGCCCGGCACGTCTGCGCCGTGTCGAGATCGTTCTCGACGCCGCAGTTCCAGCACGTCATGACGTCGCGCCATTCGGGCGGGGCGCCGCGGCTGCCCTGCTCAGTCGAATTCCCTGCGCGGCGCCGCTTGCTCGGGCCCGACGCGTCCCGCCGCGATGTCCGCCTGGAAGTAGTTCTCGGCCTTGATCGGCGCGCCCGCGAGGCGCCTCAGGATCGCGATCTGCCCGACATGCGCGAGGGCGTCGGCGACCGGGCCCTGGAAGAGCTTCTCGGCCGGGCTCGCGAGGGGGGCCGGCGAGGCCAGGACCGCGTCGAAGCGCTCGAGGGCCTCGAAGAAGCGCGCGGTCCCGGCGTCCCAGGACAGGGGCGGCGAGTCCTTCCAGGCCTGCCGCCCCGTCGCGAGCGAGACCGCCCAGTCGAGAAGGTCGCCGACGTGCGCGAGAATCTCGCCCGGCGCGCGCGCGGCACCCCCGGCGCGAAACGCCGCGAAGCCTTCCGGCGCGCCGCGCAGGGCCTTGCCGCCACGGTAGGCGAGCGTCGCGACCGTGTGCCGCAGGAACTCCCTCCCCGAATCCGGCCCGCCCGTCATGGAGGGAATACTACCCGCGACGCCGGCGCATGACGAAGTTGTTGCAGTAGTCGGGCGCGTCCCAGAACCGCCCGCCGGACCGCCTCTGGTGCTTGGCCGGATCGAACCGCACGACCGGCGCGAGCCGCCCTCGCCGCACGAACCAACCCTCGTAGTCGCGTGCGACGAAAAAAGCCAGCGCCGATGCGAGCCCCTCTTCCCCAACGTGGCGCGCCTCGCACTCGAAGACGACGAGCGGCCCGTGTTTCTCGAGCACCTCGGCGGCCCCGCGCAGGACCGCGAGCTCGTGGCCCTCGACGTCCACCTTGACGGCCGCGATCCGCCGCGCCTCCCTCCGAAAGTACTCGTCGAGCGAGACGACGGGCACGGCGCTCGCGCGGCCCGGCGAGAGAGCCGCCACGGAGGGCTCGAACGTGGCGCCCGGCGACGAGCGGCCCTCGCCCGGAACGTGGAGCGCGAGCGTGCCGCTTCTCTCCGAGACGCCGGCAGCCTCGACCACCACGTTCGACAACCCCGCCGCGCGGCACGCGCGCGCGAGGTACGCCGCGAGCTCCGACTGCGGCTCGAACGCCACGACGGCGCCGGGACGGGCGGCACGCGCGAGCCACGGAAGGTAGCTTCCCTTGTTCGCGCCCACGTCCACGGCGACATCGCCCGGCCGGATCGCGTCCGTGAGTGCGGCGATCTCCGCCCTCTGGTCGCGCCAGCGCGCGCGCAGGGCCCGGTAGAAGAACCGCGGCAGCAGCGCCGCGTCGCCGCTCACGGGCCGGGAGACCCCAGCATCTTGCCCGCGAGCTCCTTGACGAGTTTCGCGCAGACCATCGCCGTCAGGCCCGTCGGATCCATCCGCGGATTGAACTCGACGACGTCGGCGCCGACGATGGGCGCCTTCACGCGCGCGATCACGTCGAGCGCCTGCCGCGTCGAGAGGCCGCCCGGTTCGCGGTGCGAGACGCCGGGTGCAAAGGCCGGGTCGAGGCCGTCCAGGTCGAACGTCACGTACACGGGCGTGTCGAACTCGAGCACCAGGGCGTCCCGGAAGTCCTTCATCTCGATCGTTTCGACGGCGAAGCGGGCGATCTGGGCGCGCTGGTGGGCGGTCGCGGTGCGCACGCCGACCTGGACGAGGCGCTGCGCCAGCCTCGCCTCCATGATCCGCGCGAACGGGCAGGCGTGGGAGAGCCGGTTGCCCTGGAACTCGTCGTAGAGGTCCGGGTGCGCGTCGAAGTGCAGGATCGAGAGGCGCGGGTA
>DATMNJ010000362.1:0-15076 GCA_035569175.1 Thermoanaerobaculia bacterium
GGGTTCGAATCCCCCCCTCTCCGCCAACGTATGGCTATCGTGACGAAGTCGGGGGGCCCCCCTCTCCGCCACGATGAGATAAACCGCGGTAATCTCGAATCGAACCGGGGGGAGAGGGCGTAATCCTTATGGCGGTGCACGAAGGTCAAGACGCCTCGGATCTCGAGCTGGTGCGCCGCATCAAGCGGGGCGACGAGCAGGGGTTTCGAGAAATGGTCGATCGATACAACGCACGTGTGTACTCGCTGGCGTACGGTGTTCTCCGGAACTCCGAGGACGCGGAGGAGGCGACCCAGGACGCCTTCCTGACGCTCTACCGCAAGATCGACACCTTCGACGAGTCGAAGAAGTTTTTCTCCTGGTTTTACCGCGTGGCCCTGAACGCGGCCTATTCGCGTGCCCGGCGCCGCAAGCCCGCGGTCACGATTTCCCTGGACGACTACCAGCCGCGCTTTCGGGACGATGGCCACGCGGCCTCGCCGGAGTTCGCCGCCTTCGTCGAGGGCGCGGAGGACGAGGCGATCGCCCGGGACCTGGCCGATCGGGCGGAGGAGTTCATCGCGGAGCTGCCGGAAACGTACCGGGACGCGATCTGGATGGTGGACGTCGAGGAGATGAAACCGGCCGACGTCGCGGAGGTCCTCGAGATCTCGCTGGCGGCGCTCAAGTCGCGACTGCACCGCGCGCGCCTCTACGTCCGGCAGCGCCTGATCGAGGTTGCGGCCGTGGCTCCGCCGGCGAGGGAGAGCAGGGTGGCGCCATGACCCACGACGCCGTCACCTGCAAGCGCCTGATCCTGGAGTACCTCGTCGAGTACGAAGACGGCTCGATGCCGGAGGCGGAGCGGCTCGAGCTCGAAGCGCACCTCCATCACTGCCCTCCGTGCGTCGTCTTTCTCAAGAGCTACCGGGCGACGGGACGGACGCTGCGGATGCTCAAGCCGCGCGACATTCCGAAGAATCTCGCCGACGCCGTCATCGGATTCGTGCGCGCCCGCTGCGCCAAGAAGGAGTAGCGCCGCCGGCCTCCTGCGGCCTGGTCCTGCGATAGAATCGGTCTCCCGGCGGCCGAGGATGAGTTCGGGCCCTGTGCGACGGAAGTCTCCGAACCTCGTCAGATCCGGAAGGAAGCAGCGATCAGGAGGCGCCACCGTGCGCCGCAGGTCAACCTGAGCTCATCTTCGGCCGCCGGGATTTTTCGACCCGAAAATCACCATGCACGTCGCGCTCCCTCGAAAATGGCGGCCTCGGATCTTCGAGGACCTCGTCGGCCAGGAGGCCGTGGCACGGACGCTCTCCAACGCCATCGCCGAGGGCCGGGTCGCGTCGGCCTACCTGCTGACGGGGCCGCGCGGCGTCGGCAAGACCTCGACGGCGCGCATGCTCGCCCGGGCCCTGAATTGCGACAAGGGGCCGACCGTCCGCCCGTGCGGCGAGTGCGCCTCGTGCCGCGAGATCCTGGACCGCGGCGATTCGCTCGACGTCCTCGAGATGGACGGCGCCTCCAACCGCAAGATCGAGCACGCCCGCGAGCTCATCGAGACGGTTCGCTATGCCCCCCAGCGCGACCGCTTCCGCATCGCGATCATCGACGAAGTCCACATGCTGACCAACGAGGCCTTCAATGCCCTGTTGAAGACCCTCGAGGAGCCGCCGTCGCATACGCGCTTCATCCTGGCCTCGACGGAGCTCCACAAGATCCCGGCAACGATCGTTTCGCGCTGCCAGAGGTTCTCCTTCCGGGCGCTCACGGTCAAGGAGATCGCCGCCCAGCTTCAGAAGGTCGCAAGAGCCGAGAAGATCTCCGCCACGCCGGGTGCGCTGCGCCTGCTGGCGGTCGCCGCCGAGGGAAGCCTGCGCGACGGCCTGTCGCTGCTCGACCAGGCGGCGACGCTGGCGGGCGGCGCGGTGGACGAGGCGCGTTGTGCCGAGATCCTGGCGCTGGTCAGCCGCGAGCTGCTCGAGGGGATGTACTCGGCCGTCGCGGGAGGGGATCGCGCGGCGGCCATCGCGCACCTCGGCCGATTGATCGAGGGCGGCGCGGACCCGCGGCACGTCCTGCGGGAGTTCGCCGTCTTCCTGCGCGGCCTCCTCCTCGTGGCGGCCGGCGCGCCGGCCGACGTTCCGGAGGAAGAGCGCGAACGCACCGGGGCTCTCGCGCGGGCCATGCCGTACGAGAACCTCCTGCGCGCGGTCTCCCTGGCGCTCGAAGCCGATGCGCTGGCGCGCCGCGTGGACGACCCGTCGCTCGCGATCCAGATGCTCGTGCTGAAGCTCGCGGAGCTGCCGCGGCTGCGGGGGATCGAAGAGGCGCTGGCCGGCGTTCCGGCCGGCGCGAACCGGCCGGCGGCGGCCCTCCCGGTTCCGCAACGGGCCGCGGCGGACGGCCCCCGGATCCGGTCGCTCGTTTCGGTCGAGGCCGAGCCGGAGGAGCCGGCGGCGTCGCCGGGAGGCGACCCGCTCGCGCGCTTTCACGAGACCCTGGATTCGCGGCGTCGCGTGACCGCCGCCCAGGTCAGCCTGGCCGAGTCGATCGGCGTGGATCGAGACGACCTGGTGCTGCGGTTCGGCATCGACCGCGCCGCCGCCAAGGAGGCGCTCGAGGACCCGGCGGCGAAGCGGCTGCTGTCCGACGTGGCGCGCGAGGCGTTCGGCCGGCCGATGCGGATCGTCCTGAAGACGGGGCCGCCGGCCGACGGCGACCTCGGCAAGGCGGCCCGCGACGTGCCCCGCGCGACGATCTCGCGCGAGCGCGCGAGCACGCGGGCCGAGGCCGATCCCATGGTGCGTTCGGCGATCGATCTCTTTCACGGGGAGCTGACGGAGATCAAGGAGGAGGAGTAGGCGTCGCATGAACATCCAGAAGATGATGGCGCAGGCCCAGGCCATGCAGACGAAGATGCAGGAAGAGCTGGCGGCCATGCGGATCGAGGCCACGGCGGGCGGCGAGATGGTGACGATCACGATGTCCGGCACGAAGGACGTCCTGGCCGTCCGGATCGACAAGGCCGCGGTCGACCCCGAAGACGTGGAGACGCTCCAGGACCTGATCCTCGCCGCCTCCCGCGAGGCCTCGCGCCGCGTGGACGAGGCGGTGCAGAAGAAGACGGCCTCGATGCTGGGTGGAATGCTGCCGCCGGGGATGCGATGAGCGTCCGGTTCCTCTGATGGCCGGCACGCCCCGGTCCCTCGAGCGCCTGACCGCCGAGTTCCAGCGCCTGCCCGGCATCGGGGCCAAGAGCGCGGCGCGCCTGGCGTACTACCTGCTCCGCTCCTCCGACGAGGAGTCCGAGCGGCTGGCCGGCGCGATCCGCGAGGCGCGGGCGGCGGTGCGGCGGTGCTCGGTCTGCAACACCCTCACCGAGGAAGACCCCTGCGAGATCTGCTCCGACCCGCGCCGCGACGCCGGGATCCTGTGCGTCATCGAGGAGCCGGGCAACCTCGTCGCGATCGAGAAGACGCGCGAGTTCAAGGGCCGCTACCACGTCCTCTGGGGGGCGTTGTCGCCGCTCAAGGGCATCGGCCCCGACCAGATCGACGTGGCGGGGCTGGTGGCCCGCGTCACACCCGAGGTCAAAGAAGTCGTCATCGCGACCAACCCGAACGTCGAGGGCGAGGCGACCGCTCTCTACCTCGCGCGGCGGCTGAAGGCGGCGGGCGTTCGGATCACCCGGATCGCGTTCGGCCTCCCCGTGGGCGGCGACATCGAGTACGCCGACGAGGTGACGATGGCGCGGTCGATGGAGAACCGGCGGGAACTGTAGGGCCGCCGCGTCCTGGCGCGCAGCGACGCGCGGCGGGCGGTCCGCCGTTTACGGTCTGGTACAATAAATCCAGACTGGAGAATTAGTTAATCCAATGACGCTGCCCGATCTCGTCCTGTACGACGACGAGTTTCGCAAGATCAAGGACTCGCTCTCGAGGCTCGCCTCGGACGCCAACGCGAACGTCGTGTTCCTCGTGGACAAGAACGGCCAGCAGATCGCCGCGGTCGGCGACCTGACGACGCTCGACACGACCTCGCTCGCCTCGCTGACGGCCGGCAACGTCGCGGCGACCGACGGCCTGGCGCGCCTGATCGGCGAGAAGGAATTCTCGATCCTCTTCCACGAGGGGGAGCGGGACAACATCCACATCTCCATCGTCGCCCAGCGGGTGATCCTCGTCGTGATCTTCGACGAGCGAACCTCGCTCGGCCTCGTCCGCCTCCGTGTGCGCCGGGCGATGTCGGAGCTCGAGAAGATCTTCGAGGACATCGCGCGCAAGGCCGAGAAGGAGAAGCAGGCGGTCGCTGCCGACTTCGACTCTCCCTTCGCCGAGATCACGGACGAAGACATCGACCGCCTCTTCTCGGAGTAGGACCCTGGGCGCGGCGCTCGGCCTCTCGGCAACGGTGTCTTCATGACGTTCATCAACTACGCGGCGCGGGAGATCAACTGCAAGATCGTCTACTACGGCCCGGGCCTGTGCGGAAAGACGACCAACCTGCAGTACATCTACGACCGCACCAACCCGGCCGCCAAGGGCAAGCTCATCTCGCTCGCCACCGAGACCGACCGCACGCTCTTCTTCGACTTCCTGCCGCTCGACCTCGGAACGGTCAAGGGCTTCAAGACGCGGTTTCACCTCTACACGGTGCCGGGCCAGGTGTTCTACGACGCCTCGCGCAAGCTGATCCTGAAGGGCGTGGACGGCGTGGTCTTCGTGGCCGACTCCCAGGAGGCGCGCCTGGAGGCGAACATCGAATCCATCCGCAACCTCGACAAGAACCTGAAGGACCAGGGCTACGACATCGCGACGATGCCGTACGTCCTCCAGTTCAACAAGCGGGACCTGCCCACCGCGATGCCGGCCGACGAGCTCTACCGGCGCCTGAACATCAAGCGCGAGCCGACGTTCGAGGGCGTGGCCACGACGGGCGCCGGCGTGTTCGACACGCTGAAGGCCGTGGCCCGGCAGGTGTTGATGGATCTCAAGAAGAGATAGCGGTCCGTCCGCCCCACGATCCCATCCTCCCCAGCGCGGATCGGCCGGAAGGCCGCTTCTAACTCTCCCCGCCCTTGTGGATCGCCGCCTCGAAGCAGATGCGCTCGTCGGTGCAGCTCTCCGGCAGGACGAGGTCGCCGTCGGGCCCGTCGGGCCGCATCGTCTTCAGGCACCAGTACTGGGCGATCGACGGAGACTCGCGCGGGTCGCCCTGGCCGAAGGCGTCGGGGGAGAGCCAGGTCTTGGTGCGCAGGTGGCGGCACAGGAGCGAATCCGCCTCGCCGGAGCCACCCGAGGGCTTCACGAAGCGCTTCATCGGACCGTAGCGGTCGCTCAAGGTGCGAGTCTGGAGTTTCGGGTTTCGACCTTCGAGCTTCGGCTTGCTATGCCCATGCCTGCTTGAGGGCCCTCTCGAGCTCGACCTTCGCGAGCGTGACCTTGTACGCGTTGTGCGTCAGGGGCTTCGCGTCGGCGATCGCCGCCTCGGCCGCCCGCCGGGCGAGCTCGTCTCCCGGCCGGCCGCCGACGAGCACCGCCTCGGCCGCCTTCGACCGGTAGGGCGTCGGCGCGACCGAGCCGAACACGACGCGGGCGCTGCGCACGACGCCGCCGTCGATCGTCAGGTCGACGCAGGTCTCGACGAGCGGCCAGTCGAACGACTCCTTCTGCTTCAACTTGCGGTAGGCCGAGCGGGCGCCCGCGGCCGGAGGCGGAATCGAGGCCGCCGCGACGATCTCGCCGGGCGACAGGGTGTTCTCGTGCGTCGAATCGGAGACCGGGCGGTAAAAAAACTGGTCGATCGGCAGCTTGCGCGTGCCATTCGGTCCCACGATCTCGAGCGTCGCACCGTAGGCGAGCAGGGCCGTGCCCATGGCCGAGGGATGGACGCAGCAGCACGCCAGGTCCGAGTCGAAGATCGCGAGGTGGCGGTTGTCGCCGTCGCGTGCGAAACACTCCTTGCCGCCCTTCTTGCGGCAGTCGAATTCCTCGAGCCGGTAGTACCAGCATCGGGGGCGCTGGCAGAGGTTGCCGCCGAGGGTCGCCATGTGGCGGATCTGGGGAGTGGCCGCCCCGCCGGCCGCGGCGGGAAGCGCCGGATAGGCCTTATGCAAGCCCGGGTCGTCGGCGATCGCGGCGAGCGTGGCCAGCGCGCCGATCTTCGCGGGCGGGCCGGCCTCGATCCGGTCGTGGCCGGAGATCTCGATGATCGACACGACGGTCCTGGGGCGGTCGAGGCCTTCCTTCATGCGGTCCACGAGGTCGACCCCGCCTGCCTTGACCTCGGCGTCCGGCGGGGCCGAGAGCTTCGCGGCCTCGGCGAGCGTCTTCGGGCGGACGAGCGCAAACGGTTTCATGACCGGCCTCCCTCGGCATCCTCTTCTCGGAAGCCTGGCCCGCGCTCCGCACGGCCCAGGGTTCCGACGCGGCGTTCTCCCGCCGCGGCACGTTCTCCGACGGCGGCGAGAACCACGGCCGGCGTGATCGGGATCTCCTTGATGCGCACGCCCAGCGCGTGGGAGACGGCGTTGGCGATGGCGGCGGCCGTCGGCACGGTCGAGGGCTCACCGATGCCGACGGAGTTGGTGTTGTTGACGCCGTCCCAGACGGAGACGAGCATCACGTCGATCTCGGGCACGTCGAGGGAGCCGGCGATCTTGTACGACTCCACGTTGGGATTCAGCATCCGCCCGGTCGGGTCGTCCAGGACGCGGTCCTCGAAGAGCGCGTAGGACAGGCCCTGGATGACTCCGCCCTGGATCTGGCTCTCGGTCGCGAGGCGGTTGATCGGGACGCCGCAGTCGTGGACGGCGACGATCCGGTCGACCCGGACCTTGCCGGTCGCCGTGTCGACCTCGACCTCGGCGAACTGCGCCCCGGTCGTGAACCGTTTCCACGCGTCCTCGTGGTTTTCGGCCCGCTCCGCGGTGGCGGCGACGCCCTGGCTCGGCAGGATCTTGCACGCCTCGGTCCACGTCGCATCGTGCTTCGGGTCGCCCGGCGCGGAGACTCGCCCGTCCCCCACGGTGACCGACTCGGCGGGGACCTTCCACTCGCGCGCGACGGCGCGGGCCAGCGCCAGCTTGGCCTGGTACGCCGCCCGGCGGATCGTCGGGGCGCTCGAGGGCGTCATCGTCGAGCCGCCGGAGTCCGAGGCGAAGGGCAGGCGCGAGTCGCCCATCGAGACCGACACCTTCTCGATCGGAAGGCCCAGCTCCTCGGCGGCGACGATCGCGATCATCGTCCTCGAGCCCGTCCCGAGGTCCTGGGCGCCGTGCTCGACCTCGGCGGACCCGTCCCGGTGGATCGTGACGGTGGCGCGCGGACCGGTGTCCCCGGTGTTGTACCAGACGGCCGCGCCGACGCCGATGCCGCGAAGGATCGACGGGTCCGAGGTTTTCCGGCGCGCGTCGCGGTCCTTCCAGCCGATCTTCTCGGCCCCCGCCCGGAACTGCTCCCGGCGGACGGCCGAGGGGTCGTTCTTCATCCGGAACTCGAGCGGATCCATGCCGATCGCCCGGGCGAGCTCGTCCATGGTCGCCTCGAGCGCGAACATGCCCTGGGGATGCCCCGGAGCGCGCATCGCGGTCCCCGGTCCGGCGTTGGTGAAGACGTCGTACTCGTCGACCTTGAGATTCTCACAGGCGTACGTGTTCTTGATGGGGCCGGACGTGCCGGTGCCGCCGTTGGTGCCGCCGTTGCCGTAGACGGTCAGCTGCAGCGCCGTCAGTTTGCCGTCTTTCGTGGCCCCGGCCTTGACGGTCTGAAGGGCGGAGGGCCGATTTCCGGTCGCGAGCTGCTCCTCCTTGCGGTCGAGGAAGAGCTTGACGGGCGCGCCGGCCTCTCGGGCCAGCCGCGCCGCCGCCAGGCCTTCGACTCGGGGGCCAAACTTCGCCCCGAAGCCGCCGCCCATGTATTCGGTGATCACGCGGACCTTCGACACCGGGATCCCGAGGGTCTCGGCGAGCTGGTCGCGCATGTCGAAGATGCCCTGCGTCGACGCCCAGACCGTCAACTCCTCGCCCTCCCAGCGGGCGACGAGGCCGTGGGTCTCGAGCGCCGAGTGGGTCTGGACCCTCGTCGCGTACGTGCCCTCGACGACCGCGTCGGCCGTCTTGAAGCCGGCCTCGACGTCGCCCTTCGAGCTCGCGCGCGGACCGAGGACGTTGCCGTTGCGGGGGAGGCTCTTCTTGCTCGTTTCGACGTCGCCGCCCGTGGTCCTGGTCTCGGCCTTGCCCTCGAAGACGAGGGGAGCGTCGGGCTTGCGCGCGGCCTCCATGGTGACGACGAAGGGCCGCGCGTCGTAGGCGACCTGGATCGCTGCGAGCGCGTCCCCGGCTTGTTCCGGCGTGTCGGCGGCCAGGGCGGCGACCTCCTGGCCGGCGAAGCGGAGCTTGTCGCCGGGTTTCGCGATCACGAGGACGGCGCGCACTCCAGGCATCTTCCTCGCGGCCGAGAGATCCAGCGACTTGACCGTCGCCGCCGGGAGCGGGCAGCGGAGGATCCGGCCGTAGAGCATCCCGGGCAGCCGGACGTCGATCGAGAACTTGGCCTCGCCGGTCGCCTTGGCCTTGCCGTCGAGGCGCGGCACGCGCTTGCCGACGATCGAGAACTTCTTCGACGGGTCCCAGGGGACCGGATCGCCCTCGGCGATCTCGATTTCCTTGACCTGGAAGTCGCCGTCGAATCCGACGCGAATCTTCTCTTTCATGCCATGCCCTCCTCGTCCAGGACCTCGCGAAGAGCGCGGTCGACTCGGGGATCGTTCTCATGACGGGAACCGGGAACCGGGATCCGGGAACCGACGAGAATCGGCGGCTCGGTGACCTCCGCGGTCTTCAATCCGGCCGCGCGCTCGACGGCATCGAAGACGTGGTTGTAGGTGCCGCAGCGGCACAGGTTGCCCGAGACCGCCTCGCGGATCGCCGACCGGCTGGGTTTGGGCTCGCGCTCGAGCAGCGCCTTGCAGGAGAGGATCATGCCGGACGTACAGAAGCCGCACTGGAGGGCGTCGGCGGCGATGAACGCCTCCTGCAGAGGGGTCAGCCGTCCGTCCGTCGCGAGGCCCTCGATGGTCGTGATGGGCTGACCGGCGGCTTCGTGGGCGAGCACGAGACAGGAGCAGACGGTCTTGCCGCCGAGCAGGACGGTGCAGGCCCCGCAGGCGCCGCGGCCGCAGACCGACTTGGTCCCGGTCAGGCCGATCCGGTCTCGCAGCGCGTCGACGAGCGTGACGCGCGGCTCGAGGGACAGCCGGTGCACCGTTCCGTTGACTTCGAGCTCGAGCGGCGAGGGCCCCGGCCCCACCTCCGCGATCGGAGCCGCGCGGGCCGTCGTCCCAACGCTCGCCGCGATCGCGCCGACGAGGCTGCCTCGCACCAGATCTCGGCGTGTGAATCCGCCGCGCGGTTCGTCGCTCATGAACCCTCCTGGTCTCGCGGGCCGTCTCCAGCCCCTTCGGATCATACGTCCGGCGGCCCGGCGTGTTTCCCCGGAAGCGGGTTTCGGGCCTCAGCGCTTCTTGCGCGGGCGGGAGCCGCCGTGGCTCTCGGAGACCGAATGCGGCGCCGCGCCGCCGGCCCGCAGGAACCGGCGCAGGGCCTCGTGCCGCTCGATCGCGCCCCGCCGGGCGAGGCTCAGGTAGCCGCCGGGGACGGGCAGGGACCTCAAGCGCGCGACCTCCGCGGCGAGCGCGGCTTCGGCGGCGGCGAGGACCCGGCGTCGGTCGGGCGCCGGGACGGCGTCGAGGAGGGCGACCCGGACCAGGGTCTCGTCATGACGGCGGGGGAGCGGGGGCGTTTCCCCGAGCCAGCGGGAGAGCTCCCGGCGGCCGGCGGCGGTCACCCGGTAGAGGTTGCGGCGGGGCCCATGGCGGGGTCCGAGGACCCGGAGGAGCACCCACCCCCGGCGCCGCAGCCGGGCGAGGGCGGGATAGATCTGGGAGAAGCCCGCGCTCCAGACCGGATCGGCGTCTTCGCGTAGCGCGCGGGCGAGATCGTACCCGGTGCGCGGCGTCTCCTGGAGAAGGCCGAGGAGGACGTGGGAGAGCGACACGCGAAAACTATATCAGTATAGATATAGGTCGGGCCGGGTGGCGGCGTGCGGCGACGCGCTCGAGGGCAAAGTCAAGACACAAAAAAAGGGGGCCCGCAGGCCCCCGAGAAACCGTGTTCGAAGCTGTAAGTCGTTGACTTACTTCTTCTTCTTGGTCGCCTTCTTCGCCTTCTTCGCAGCCTTCTTCTTCGTAGCCATTACGTCACCTCCCTCCCGACAGCCAATTGACAGCCTTCGGGCGAGGTGCTAGTTTTTCCGCCCCCGTGAAAGGGCGTATCGCCTTCAGTCTGTCGCTGCCGAACGATTGATGGGTCATACGTTCTGTTTCTTTCGCCGGATGGGCCGCAACCCATCCGGCGTTTTCATTCTAGAAGTTTCCGGCGTTGGGGTACAAGAATTTTTCCCGCATTTGCTCTTGACTTCATTGTGGCGTCCCGCGGGGTGCAAGTCAAGTCGAAGGGGGCGTGGAGGCGCGAGCGGCGACCGGTGCGCGGCGCGGTCGGGCGCGGTTTCCGGCGAGCGGCGTCCGGCCGACGACCCGGGCCAACATAGAATCCCGGCGTGACCTCCTCCGACACGATCACCGTCGCGCACAGCCCCGACTCCGACGACGCCTTCATGTTCTACGCGCTCGCGGAGGGCCGCGTCGACACCGAGGGCCTCGCCTTCGTCCACGAGCTCTCCGACATCGAGTCGCTCAACCGGCGCGCGATGGCGGGCGAGCTCGCCGTCACCGCGGTCTCCTTCCACGCCTACGCGCGGCTGGCCGACCGATACCTGCTCCTGCCGCACGGCGCCTCGTTCGGCGACGGCTACGGACCGGTCGTCGTGGCGCGCGGGCCGGTCACGCGCGAGCAGATCGCCTCCGGCAAGGTCCCGGTCGCGTCGCCGGGGGACGCGACGACCGCGGCGCTCGCTCTTCGGCTGTGGGCTCCCGGAGCGGTCACCACGGTGATGCCCTTCGACCGCATCCAGGACGCCGTGCGAGGCGGCCAGTTCCAGGCGGGCGTGCTCATCCACGAGGGCCAGCTCACGTTCCGGGACGAGGGCTTCGTCGAGATCGTCGACCTCGGCCGCTGGTGGAAGGAGGAGACGGGCCTCCCGCTGCCGCTCGGAGGCAACGTCGTCCGCAGGGACCTCGGTCCCGAGCGCATCGGCCGGATCTCCCGCGCCCTCTCCCGGTCGATCGAGTACGGGCTCGAGCACCGGGAGGCCGCGCTCGACCATGCCATGCGCTACGCGCGGGGCCTCGACCGGGACAAGGCCGACCGCTTCGTCGGCATGTACGTCAACGCCTGGACGCAGGGCTACGGGCAGGCCGGGCGCCGCGCCGTCCAGCTGCTCCTCGACCGGGCCCACGCGGCGGGCCTGACGCCGCGCGTCACGGCCGAGTACGCGCCCTAGCCCGTGAAGCGGCTCGAGTCCCTGGTCCTGTCGCTCCACCTGGCCGCCCTCGCCATGGCGCTCGCGCCGCCGGTCTTCTTCGGCGCGGTCGTCGCGCCCGCGGTCTTCCGGGTGATTCCGACCCGGGACATGGCGGGCGCCCTCCAGAGCCCGATCCTCTCCCAACTGTGCGGGCTGTCCGAGGCCAGCTTCCTCGTGCTCTTCGTGACCTCGTGGCTGCTCACGCGGGAGGCGGCCAGGGGCACCCGGGCGCTGCTGACGCGGCTGCCGGTGCTCGGCTTTTTCGCGGCCCTCGTGATCCGGCAGCTCCTGATCCCACCGATCGACCGGATCCGCGCGGAGGCGCCGGGGCTGATCGACACCCTGCCGGCCGCGGATCCGGCGCGGGTCCTCCTCGAGCGTTACCACCGCATGGCGACCGGGTTCTTCTCGCTCGAGATCGCGGCCGCGCTCGTCGTCCTGGTCGTGACGGCGCGCCTATTGACCGAGCGGAGGGCCGCTCCCGCGGCGCCGGTCCCGGCCAAGGCGGTGCCGAAGATCCTCGATCTAGGCTGACGCGGCTACGGGCTCTTGCGGCTCCGCAGCGCCTGCAACACGAGGAGCGCGCCGAGGGCGACGAGCGCAAACGGCCACAGGCGCCACACGGTCTCGTAGAAGGACTCGGGAACGTTCAGGTTCTCGGAGACCGCGGTGAAGAGGGCGATCGCGACGAGAACCAGGCCGGGAACCAGGGGCGCGGGCCGGCGCCCGCGGCCGGCCGCGCGGTCGAGGGCGGACGCGAGGAGCAAGCCGGAGCCGATCCCGAGCAACAGCGTGGCCCAGGCCGGCATCCACGGCTCGAGCGGGTCCCGGAGGAGGAAGCCCGCGCCGAGGCCGAGCAGCACGCCCGCGGGCACCAGCGGCCCCCGGAACTCGCGCAGGGCGGACAGGGCGAGGAGGACCGCCCCGATCAGCAGCAGGATCGGGCCCGGCCCTCGGAAGTGCAGCGAGCGCTGCAGCACGAAGTAGATCCCGACGGCAAACAGCGCCACTCCGAGGTTGAGTCCCCGACGGTCGTTTCCGTTCATCGCTTCCTCGCCAGCGCGGCGGCGCGCGCTCCTTCCCCGGTCGCCCTGTCCCCCTCCCAGCGGAAGAACCCCTCGCCGGCCTTCCTGCCCGTCAGCCCCTCGGCGACCAGCGTCCTCAGGATCTCGGGCGGCCGAAAGCGGTCCGACGGCAGCTCCGCGGCGAGCGCCTCGGCGATCGCCAGGCGCACGTCGAGCCCGACGAGGTCGCTCGTCTTGAGGGGCCCCATGCGGTGCCCGTAGCCGAGCTCCATCGCGCGATCGATGTCGGCCGGCCCGGCCACGCCTTCCTCCGCCATCCGCATGGCCTCCAGGCCGAGGGCGACGCCCAGGCGCGAGGTGGCAAAGCCCGGGGAATCCACGACGCGAACGGTCTGCTTGCCGAGCGCGCGGGCCAGCGCGAGGGTCCGCTGCTCGGTGTCCGCGGAGGTCTCCCTGCCGCACACGATCTCGACGAGCGGCATGGCGGCGACGGGATTGAAGAAGTGGATGCCGATGACGCGGTCGCGCCGCCCGGTCGCGTGGGCGATGCGCGTGATGGACAGCGACGACGTGTTCGTTCCGAAGATCGTGCGGGGCGGGCACAGGTCGTCGAGCTCGGAGAAGACCATGCGCTTCAAGTCGAGGGCCTCGGGAACCGCCTCGATGACGAAGTCCGCGTCGGCGGCCTCGCGCAGGCGCTCCGCGACGCGCAGGCGGTGCCGCGCAGCCTCCGCGTCCGCGGTCGCGAGCTTGCCCCGGTCGATCGCCCGGGTCCATGAGGCCTCGATCGCCTGCCGCACGCCGCGCTGGGCGTCCGGGTCGGCGTCGAAGACCCACGTGTCGTAGCCGGACAGCGCGCAGAGGCCCGCGATGCCGCGGCCCATCGTGCCGGCGCCGACGACGAGGATGCGGCCTTCAGTCACAGGAGGGATTATATGGACCGGAGTCGGGGCCCGCGGCCTACCGGATGAGCGCGGCCGCGTTGCTCCAGAGAATCCGTTCCCGCGCGGCCTCCGAGAGCGGCAACGCCAGGAACGCCTCGACGTTCCTGCGCATGGATGCCACTCCCGGGCTCGGGTAGTCCGTGCCCCACAGGCACTTGTCGGCGAGGTCCTCGAGGCGCGGAAGGTACTCGAGCAGCTTCCTGGGCGGGATGCCCGAAAGATCGAGGTGGACGTTCGGGTGCCGCCGGGCCAGAAAGACCGCGGTCTCCATGTAGAGCGGCCGGCCGGCGTGCGCGAGGATGAGCTTCAAGCGCGGGTAATCCACGGCGACGTCGTCCACGGCCATCGGGTCCGCGAAGCGGTTGCGCGCGCCTGGGAAGACCGAGGTGCCGGTGTGGATCATGACGGGCCGCCCGGCCCGTTCGGCCTCGGCGTAGACCGCGCCGAGCCCGCCGAGCCCGTCGCGGTAGGCGTTGGCCGCGAAGAGCTGGTGGGGCGGATGGATCTTGATCATCCGGATCCCGAGCTCTTCGAAGAGGCGCCGCGTCTGCCCCGCGGCGTCGGGCTCGTGGCGGGGGTGCACGGATCCGACGGCGACGAGCCGGTCTTCGTGGCCGCGCACGTAGCGGGCGACCCACTCGTTGGCGGTGGCGACGAAGCCCATGACCTCGGGCGCCACGTAGTTGATCAGCGCCGCCCGCTCGACGCCCTCGCGGTCCATGAGGCGCAGCAGCTGCCCCGGGTCGGACAGCGCCGTCTGGATCTCGGCGAGATCGGGCCGGCCGGCCGTCATCAGGGCCCGCGCGTCGGGCCGCATCTGCTCCCAGGGCTGGACGTGGATGTGGCAGTCGAAAACGCGCATCGGCGTGGGCTAGCGTAATGCAGGCCTGCGCCGGCTCGAGTCTGGTAAATTCTCCCCAACGCAATGGCTCACCGCATCCGAAGGAGCCTGGTCCGCGCCGCGCTGCTGGCTGCGTTGGCGGGCTTCGCCACGGCGGCGCCCGCGCCCGCCCTTCCGGGAAAGACGCCGACCCCGCGTCCGACCGCGGTCCCGACGCCGGTGCCGCCGGACCGCGAGCCCTCCTCGCTGCGCAAGGGGGCGGTCGCCGAGCGCCGGCTCCCGCGCTACGAGAACGCCTTCATCAGCTTTTCGAAGATCACGCGCGTCGAAGAAGTGGACCTCGACAACGACGGCATCGCGGAGGCGCTGGTCGAGGGAATCGGCACCGTGCGCAGCCTGCCTCCCGACGTCCCGGTCGTCGGGTTCGTCTCCCGCACGCGCCTGCCCTTCGAGAACCCGATCTTCGCCGTCCTGCAGAAGGGAAAGGGCGCGGACTGGACGCTGCTGCTCGTCGGGCACCTGCCGCTGCGCTGCTCGCAGTCCGACGACCCCGCCAAGTGCGATCAGCTCTACGCCTTCCGCAGCGTGCTCTTTCGCTTCGACGACCGCCCTCAGGTGGCACTCCAGATCGTCCACGCGGGCGAGCCGCGCCTGTCCGAGACGCGGATCTACCGCCTCGAGAAGGGCCGGCTGGAGACGACGTTCTCGGTCACCGCGCCGCGTTCGGGTGTGGACGTCGAGTTCGGCCCCGACGGCGTGACGCGCCGGATCGCGGTGGACACGTTCATCAACAAGGAGCTTCCG
>DATMNJ010000363.1:0-11600 GCA_035569175.1 Thermoanaerobaculia bacterium
AACGACCCCCCGCGCCTCCGCCATGAGGCGAACGGTGTCGACCGAGCGCTGGATCACCTCCGAGAGCGAGACGGGTTTCAGGTCGAGGGTCAGGGCCCCGCGCTCGAGGCGCGCCAGGTCGAGCAGGTCGTCGATCAGGGCCAGCAGCACGCGGGCCGATTGGCGGATCTGCCGGAGGCCGCGCCGCAGCGTCTTCTCGTCGAGCTCCTCCTCCTCGAAGAGGTCGGTCCACCCTACGATCGCCGTCAGCGGCGTGCGCAGCTCGTGGTTGACGTTCTGGAGGAAGTGGTCCTTCAGGCGGCTCGCGTGCCTCAGCTCGTCGACCGTCGTGACGAGGGTCCCGTAGAGCCGGGCGTTGCGCAGCAGGAGCGAGGACAGGTCCGCGAACGACGTCACGGCATCCACCTCTTCCTGGCCGAACCCTCCGAGCCGGTTGACCGCCACCGCGACGCCGAGCGTTTCCTCCTCGGTCTTGAGCGGCGCGAAGATGCCGTTGTGCCCCCCGACCAGCGTGCGCAGCTCGGCGCTCGCATACGGATCGTGATCGAGGTCGGTGGCGCAGTACGCCTCGCCCGTCCGGAAGACCATGCCCGCAATCGACCGGGCATCCACCGAGACGCGAAGCTTCTCCGCGAGCTCCTCCGTCACGTTCCAGGCCGGCAACGCGGCCTCGAGCCGGTTCGTGTTCCGGTCGTAGAGAAAGAACCAGACTCGCTCGGCACCGGTAAACGCGGCGATCGCCTGCGTCGAGCGGCCGAGCACCTCCCGGACGTCCGTCATGCGATAGGCCGAGCGCGAGAACTGATGCAGGCGGCGGAGGGTCTCGACGCGGCGCGAGACCCGCTGGCTCATCGCCTCGATCGCGGCCGCCAAACGGCCGACCTCGTCGGACGACGTCCGGCCGGGAAACGCGACGGGCCGCCCGCGGCCAATGTCCTCCGCGGCCGCGACCAGCTCGCTCACGGGAGCCGAGATCCGGCGCGAGACGAGTCCGACGGTGACGAAGACGGCCGCGGCGAGCACGGCGAAGAGTAGCAGCACGTCGCGCTTCAACGCCGAGTAGGAGGCGGGCGGAAAGGCGCGGACGGCTTCGCCGCGAATCGTGGCGATCGCCTCCGGCGACAGTCCCTCGAAGAGTACCCACCCGGTCGCACCGACGGTCGCCGACGAGATGCGAAGGGCCTTCCCGTCGACGAGGTACTCCGCTTCCGTCCGCGGAGCGTGGAGGGCCTTCAACGCGAGGCGCTTCAAATCCGGCGAGGGCGCCTCGGAGAGCACCGAGCCCCCGAGCCCGCTCCAGCCGAGGGCGGCGGCCGCCCGTGCCGTCATGCCGAGGGAATGGCCGGCGCCGTCGGTCGCGAACCAGAAGTCCCCGACCGGCTCCCAGGTCTCGAAGGCCTCCGCGACGTAGTGGCGCGGGTCCACGTCGAGGGCGATCCCCGCCAGCAGGTGGCCCGCAGCGTCCCGCACCGGCACGAACACGGTGGCCGACCGCTGTTCCTCCTCCGTCATCGACGGCCCCGTGTAGAGACCGACCCAGACCGCCACGTCGCCGTTGGCGGGCCGCGCCTCCGGAAACCGGGAGTGCTGACGATTGAAGACGTACCGCTCGAGCTCGCCGCCCGACTCGCGGTTGGCCCGGTGAATCTCGAGCCAGGGGCTCTGGCGCATGGCTCCGGTCGCCGTCCAGATGCTCACGTTACGCACGGCCGGTCGGCGCGTGCGCAGGTCCGCCATGAGCGGCGCCAGGGCACGCAGGCGTTCCGCGTCCCGGCGCGCAAGCTCCGGATCGGGACTGCGCAGAGACACGAGGGCCACGGATTCCTCCTCGGGAATCTCGGTCCAGAGGTGCCCGTCCCGGTCCGGCAGCAGGCGCGAGGCGCCGGCAGCCTGGGGCCGGTCGTCGGCCAGGGCCAGGACCGCGGCCGCCGCCAGCGCCCAGGCGCCCTCCTCGGCCACGCGCGCGCGCCGGTCGATCCATTCCGCCCGGAAGGCGACGTCCTGGCCCATTCGCATCTCGGCCTCCGCCTGGCGCACGCCGGCAACCTGCTCCGACGAGGCCGTCTGCAGGGCGGACAGGCGCTTGTGAATCAGGAGGACGAAGAGACTGCCCGGGAGCAGGAACGCGAGGAAGAAACCGAAGAGGAGTCGTGCCGCGATGCTCGTGCGCGGATCCAGCCGGCGCCAGAAGCGCTCGAAGGGCAGCGGTAACACTGACGGATTGTAGCGCCGGACCGACGGCGGCTGGCTGGAGACGAAACGGAATCGAGACGGCCTACCCGGCGTCCTCCGCCGGGCGACGTACGACGGCCGGCCGGCTCACTCGTACCTCAGCGCCTCGATCGGATCGAGCCGGGACGCTTTGCGCGCCGGGTAGAACCCGAAGAAGATGCCGATGGCCGCCGAGAAACCGAAGGCGAGGCCCACGGCGCCCGGCGACAGCAGGACGGGCCAGTGGGCCTTCCAGGCCAGGAAGCGCGAGGCGCCGATGCCGAGGCCGATCCCGATCGCGCCTCCCGCCGCGGAGAGCGTGACCGCCTCGATCAGGAACTGCGTCAGGATGTCGCGCCCCTTCGCGCCGATCGCCATACGGATGCCGATCTCGCGCGTCCGCTCGGTCACCGAGACCAGCATGATGTTCATGATGCCGATGCCCCCGACGAGCAGCGAGATCGAAGCCGCCGACGCGAGCAGGAGCGAGAGCGTCCGCGAGGTCTCGTCGGCGGTCTGGGCGATCTCCTGCTGCGAGCGGAGCATGAAGTCGGAATCCTGCGCCGGCTGAAGGCGGTGCCGCTGGCGCAGGAGCGCCTCGATCTGTTTCTGCGCCTCGGGAACGGCGGCCTGGGAAACGGCCGACGCCATGAACATGTCGATCTTCGTGCTGCCCTTGAGCAGGTGCATGACCGTCGTGTAGGGGGCGACGACGACGTCGTCCTGGTCCTGCCCCATCGAGTTGCCGCCCTTGGTCTCGAGAACCCCGATCACTCGGAAGGGAAAATTCTTGATCCGGACGGTCTGGCCGACGGGGTCCTGGCCCTCGAACAGGGCGTCGGCGACGGTCGCGCCGAGCAGGCAGACCTTGGCGGCCGCCCGGACTTCCGAATCGCCGAAGAAGGCTCCCTTGTCGACGTTCCAGGAGCGCACGAACGGCCACTCGACGCCGACACCCTGGATGGTCGTCCCCCAGTTCAAGTTCCCGGCGACGACCTGGGCCGCCGACCGCGACACGGGCGTCACGTAGGCCACCGCCGGGCACTCGGCCTTGACGGCCGCGACGTCGTCTTCCGTGATGGTGGACTGGCCCGTGAAGATCCGAGCTCCCGACTGCGTGGCGACGCCCGGGAAGATCATCAGGAAGTTGGTGCCGAGGGCCGAGATCTGGGCCTGGATCGCGGCCTGCGAGCCCTGACCGACTGCGATCATGGCGATGACGCAGGCGACGCCGATGATGATGCCGAGGGCGGTCAGGATCGACCGGAGCTTGTTGCGCGAGATCGCCTTCAGGCCGACCTTCAGGATGGTGAGGAACTTGAGCATGGCTTCGAGCTAGAGCCTCGCAGCCACGATCCGGCGTTTGGCGACCGGGCGGTCTTCGACGAGCTTGCCGTCGCGAAACGCGACCGTACGCCGGGCGTGGTCGGCGATGTCCGCTTCGTGCGTGATCAGGACCACGGTCTTGCCCTCGTCGTTCAGCTTCTGAAAAACGGCCATGACTTCTTCGGAGGTCTTCGTGTCGAGGTTGCCGGTGGGCTCGTCGGCCAGGATCAGTTTGGGGTCGTTGATCAGGGCCCGCGCGATCGCCACGCGCTGCTGCTGGCCGCCGGAGAGCTGACTCGGCTGGTGGTCCCAGCGGTTGGACAGCCCGACGATCTCGAGGCAGTGCATCGCCTTCGCCCGGCGCTCCGGCGCGCGGTGCCCGTCGGCCGAATAGACGAGCGGCAGTTCCACGTTGTCGAGGGCCGACGTGCGGGGCAGGAGGTTGAAGGACTGGAAGACAAAGCCGATCTTTCCGTTGCGGATCTCGGCCCGCGCGTCGCGGTCGAGGCCCGACACGTCGACGCCGTCGAGGAAGTACCTGCCCGAGGTCGGACGGTCGAGGCATCCGACGATGTTCATGAAGGTACTCTTGCCCGAGCCCGAGGGCCCCATGACCGCGACGAATTCGCCCGGCGCGATTCGCAGCGTGACCCCGTCGAGCGCCCGCACCTCGACCTCGCCCATCTGGTAGACCCGGACGAGATCGTCGATGCGGATGACGTCGTGGGCCAACGTCCTAGAACCTCCGGCCGCCCGGAGCCGCGGGAGCGCCGGGCACGCGGCTGCCCGCGTCGGCCTTGGTCGTCGCGAGACCCACGATCACCGCGTCGCCTTCCTTCAGGTCGCCGGAGACGATCTCCGTGAAACGGCCGTCCGTGATCCCGGTGCGCACCTCGACGGCCTTCGGCTCTCCGGTGGTACCGAGCGAGTAGACCGTTTGGCCGGCCTTGCGGACCTTGCCCACGCCGGACGTGCGGTCGAACTGCGTCATGGCGCCCGCGGGCCCGCGGTCGCCGGTCGAGCGGGCGGCGCGCTCTTCGGGCGACGCTCCGGCACCTTGCGGGGCCGAAGGCGAGGGCGTCCGGCGCGAGGCGCTGGAAGCGGCCCCTTCCTTCTCTTCGGGCCGGAATCGCAGGGCGGCGTTGGGGACGCGGAGCACGTCCTTGACGCTCGCGACGTCGATCGTGACGTTGGCGGTCATGGCCGGCCGCAGGGCGAGGTCCGGGTTCGGGACGTTGATGATGACCGGGTACGTCACGACGTTCTGGTTCACGGTCGCGTTCAGGCGGATCTGCGAGATCGTGCCGTGGAAGACCTGGTCCGGGTACGCGTCGACCGTGAACCGGACCGGCTGGCCCACCTTGCACATGCCGATGTCCGACTCCGACACGTCGGCCGACACCTGCATCTTCGTCAGGTCCTGGGCGATGGTGAAGATCGTCGGCGCCGTGAAAGACGCCGCCACCGACTGGCCCACGTCGTACTCCCGGTCCACGACCACGCCGTCGATCGGCGCCACGATCTTGCTGTTCCTCAGGTCGGTCAGCGTCTGTTGGAGGTTGGCCTGCGCCTGCGCGACCGCGGCGACCGAGGAATCGTAGTTGGCCTCGGCCTGGTCGAGGTCCGCCTGCGCGGCCAGCTGCTCGGCGAACAGGGCCTTTTGCCGGCGCAGTCCGATCTCGTTGTTGCGAACGTCCACCTTCGCCTTGTCGAGGGCGGCCTTGGCCTGGTCTACCTTTTCCTGGAACGGAACGGGATCGAGCTCGGCCAGGAGGTCCCCCTTCTTGACCTGCTTGTTGAAGTCGGCGTGCAGGACCGCGACGTTGCCGGAAACCACGCTGCCCACCTTGACCGTGATGACCGCGGACAACGTCCCGGTCGCCGCGACGGTCTGCGTCACGCCGCCCTTGTCCACGGCGGCCGTGCGGTACCTGGGCTCGATCTTTCTGCCGTGGCGCAGAACCACGAAGACCCCCGCCGCGATCGCCAGGGCGAGGGCGATCCAGATCAGCTTCTTCATCTCACTCCGTCAAACCGCCGGGTCAGGCGGCATGTTCCAGGGATACTGTGCCGGGAAAACGGGGGCAGCCGGGGAGAGATTACACGGGGGTTCGCCCAAAATGAAAAAGGGGGCCGGATGAGGCCCCCCGAGGCGTGGCGCGCGATCCGCAACTTACAGGTTGCGGTCGATCAGCTTGACGAACTCGCTGCGCGGCAACGCCCCAAGGGCGCGGTCGGCCACCTGGCCGTTCTTGAAGACGATGAAGGTCGGGATCGACGTGATCTGGTAGCGCGTCGCCACCTCGGTGGATTCGTCCACGTTGACCTTGGCGACCTTGAGCTTGCCGGCGTACTGGTTCGCCAGGTCGTCCACGATCGGAGCGACCGAGCGACAGGGCCCGCACCAGGGGGCCCAGAAGTCCACGAGAACCGGAACGCTGCTCTTCAAAATGTCTCCGTCGAAGTTCGCATCGGAGACCTGGGTCACATTGGCATTCGCCATTGAGAAAGCTCCTTCACCGCAACATACGCCACGTTCTGGTCGACGGGTTCAGAGGTGCCGGGGCGCATCTTACCAAGAGCGGGCCGGCCAAGAGCGGGCCGGCTCAGTGCTCGTGGGCGTGGACCCGGCCCCGTACGTGCGCCAGGCCTTCGCGCAGGAACCAGGGCACCATCAGGAGCGACAGGGCCGGGTCCACCCAGCCCGGCGCCGCCAGCAGCCCCGCGATCATCGCGACGAGCGTCAGAGCGGAATCGATCGAACACGCGATCGACTCCTTCGCCTCCGCGGCCAGGCCCTTGCTGCCGAGCCGCCGGCTCGTCTTGAGCTTCATGTAACCGATGAGCGGCATTCCAAAGGTCGCAAACAGCGTCAGGAAGAGTCCGAGAAGGCTCGGCTGTACGTGCGCCCCGCCGGCGATCTCGACCACCCCGCGAACCAGCGTGTAGGACGCGAGCAGCAGGAACGAGACCCCAATCCAGCGCGCGAGCGTCTGGTCGCGGCCGGCGTGGTCCTCTTCCTCGTCGGCCAGGTGGCGCAGATGGCGGACGGCCAGGAATGCCGCGCCGCCCTCGATGATGCTCTCGAGCCCGAACGCCAAAAGGGCGAGGCTCCCTGTCCGGACGGCCTCGTAAAGGGCAAGACCGCCCTCGCCGAAAACGTGGAGAAACGTGAAGCCAAGGAGCCAGAGCATCCGTCGCCGGAGGGCCCGCCCCTCGAACGAGGGTGGCTCCCCGGGGGGTCTGGTTCGGAGATGAGAGGTCACTCTTTCGTGACGGAGACCCGCGGCGCCATGATCTCGCAGGGGCCTCGACGGGTTCCGGCTGAGAGTGCTATCGGATCACCATGCACGGATTCTACGTCGCACGGAGAACAAGCCGAGTGGCGTCACCGCCGGACGGACGCGACGGCTGGAGATCATTCCCACCGGCCTTCGAACGTACCCGGATATTCGAACGAATTCGCGATTTCCCTCGGCCTTTCTCCGCCTGCGGGCCCTTGCGCCCGTCAACCCCAGCGGCCCGCCGTACCGCTGCCGCGCATGGGACTTGGCGAGTCCGAGGTCCCCGGCACCGACCCGGGCACGGCCCGCACCCGAATCCTCAGGCCATTCCCCGCCTGGCAGGAATATAGTGGGCGCAGAGATTCGTTGGCCAAACAGATGTCCATTCGTCACGCGAGCGCCGCCCCGGCCGCTCGGGCGTTGTTCTACCTGGCGGTCCTCGTCAGCTTGGCCGGGGCCCTCGGCCTCCATCCGGAACCGGGCTCCGGGGACTCGCCTTCGGCCTCCGCGCCCGCATGGGCGCGCGCGGTCTCGAACGACTGTCCGATCTGTCTTTCGCACCGTCCTTTTTCTCCGGCCGCCCTTTTCGGGGTCGTGCTGGAGCCGGGAATACGCCGCGAGGCGCCGACTCTCCTGAAACCGCTCCTGCCGGGCCTTCCGAGACTCCGCCGTCACCAGGGCCGCGCTCCCCCCACCGTCTAGCCTCCCGACCCTCTCTCGATTCCCCGTTTTCCCGGAGCACCCCTAGGAGGCCTGTTGATTCGCGTCTTGATGATTTCCGCTCTCGCGGTCGCTGCCGCCATTTCGGACGCGTCGGCGCAAGACCCGCTCGCGCCGGCGACGCAGGCCGCCTCGCCGGGGCTGTCGACGCGCCAGGCGGTCGATGAGGCGGTCGCCCGAAATCCCGCGATCACGGCCGCGCGAGAACAGGTCGAACAGGCCCGGGCCCGGGTCACCGAGGCGACCGCGTTCCCCGACCCGACCTTCGTGGCCACCCTGGAGCAGGAGACGAGTTTCCTGAAGCCGCGAACTGCACAGACCCAGGATTACGGGCTGGGACTGACGCTGCCGTTCCCGGACAAATTTCACCTGCGCGGGGAGGCCGCCCGGGGCGACCTGCGCGCGGCGGAATCCTCGCTCGCAAAGCTGCGACAGCAGATCGCCGCTCAGACCGTCACCGCCTACGACGCTCTGTTGGTGGCACTGAAGCATCAGGAGGATTTGCGCGAGGGCCTGACCCTGTCGCAGGACTTCCTGAAGAGAACGGAGGCGCGCTTTCAGGCCGGGACCGTGCCGCGGTTCGACGTGATCAAGGCCAGGGTCGACGTCGCCCAGGCGCAGAACGACCTGATCGCCAACGGACGTGCCGTGGCCGTGGCCCGAGCCAGCCTCAACCGGCTGCTCGGGCGCAGCCAGGGATCGCCCCTCGAGGCGACGGACGCGCTGAGGCCTCCCGGTCCGCCGCCCGCGATCGACGAGCTGGCACGACTCGCGGAGTCCTCGCGCCCGGAGCTCCAGGGCCTCGCGGCACTTCAGAAAGGGGCCGGGTACGCCACGACGCTGGCCGGGCAGTACTGGCTTCCGGATTTCAACATCATCCTGGCCCGCAACTTCACCTACGGATTCGATCCGGCCTTCACTTCCGCCATCACGTTCAGCGTGCCGCTCCTGTTCTGGCAGCACGAAAACGGGGAGGTCGCGGAGGCGCGCCACCGCGAGCTGGAACTGGCCAGCACGTACGCCGACACGCTGGCCCAGGTGGGCCTGGACGTGCGGATGGCGTACGCCGCTGCCACGACCGCCCTCGAGCAGGCTCTTTTCATCCGGGATTCGCTGCTCCCGGAGGCGCGCGAGGCCTATCGCATCGTCGCGACCAGTTACTCTCTCGGCGGCATCTCCGCCCTCGAGCTGCTCGACGCCAAGAGGACGCTGCTCGAGGCGGAGGGCGAATACGCGGACGCCCTGGGCGCCGCCAACGATGCGCGGTCCGACCTCGAGCTCGCCGTCGGTGCACCGCTCCCAACCGCACTCTCTGGAGGCAACGATGCGCCCTAGACGAAACCTGCTCCTGGTCGCTTTCGCGTCCGCGGCATCGGTCCTTTCGCTGACGGCCTGCGCCGCGAAAGACGACAAGCCGGCGGCCACGGAGACCCGGCCCCGCAACCTGACCCTTCCGGCGCCACAGCGCGCGAAGATCCGCGTCGAAACAATCGCGACGTCGCGCTTCCGGCGCACGGTCGAGACGACGGGCACCGTGGCCTTCGACGCCGACCAGGCCACCCAGGTGATCGCCCCGATCTCGGGCCCGGTCTCGCGACTGCTCGTCAACGTGGGGGCCGCCGTCAGGAAAGCAGAGCCGCTCGCGAGCATCTCCTCGCCCGACTTCGGAGCCGCGGTCGGCGCCTACCGCAAGGCGGAGGTCGCCGCCCGGAATTTCAGACGCATCGCCGACCTGGACGCGCAGCTCTTCCAGAACGATGCCCTGGCGCGCCGGGAGCTGGAGCAGGCCGAAACCGACGCCATCTCCGCAGAAGCCGACCGAGACGCGGCCCTGATGCAGCTGCATTCGTTGGGCGTCGACGAGACGACCATGGAGGAGATCCGGAAGGGCCGGCAGGTCCGAGGCGGCGAAGGGCTGATCCGCTCTCCGATCGACGGACTCGTCGTGGAGAAGCTGATCACTCCCGGACAGCTCATCCAGGCCGGGACGACTCCGTGTTTCACGGTCGCCGACCTTTCCATCGTGTGGGTGATGGCGAACGTCTTCGGGTCCGACCTGCCCTACGTCGCGACCGGCGACCAGGCGGACGTCACGCCCGGAGGCACGCCGGACGTGTTGCCCGCGAAGGTCGACTACATCGCCGCCATGGTCGATCCCAACACTCGCGCCGTCTCGGTCCGCCTCGTCGCCCGGAACCCGCAGGGAATCCTCAAGCGGGACGAATACGTACGCGTCGCGCTCCACTCGCGCCGGGAGAGCGAGGGCCTGCTCGCCCCCACCTCCGCGATTCTGCGCGACGACGAGAACCTCCCGTTCGTCTTCGTGGCGAATGCGGACGGTACGTTTGCCCGCCAGCGCATCGAGGTCGGCCCCCAGATCGGCGATCGCATCGAGGTCCGGTCGGGGCTCAAGGCCGGACAGCAGATCGTGATCGAGGGCGGGCTCTTCATGCAGTTCGCGGAGAGCCAGTGAGCCGGTTGGACCTTCCCCCCTCTGCAGGGGTGCCCCGGACGGCGTCGGCCATCAACCGTCTCGTCTCTTCGTCCCTGCGCCAGCGTTTCCTGGTGGTGATCGGCGCGCTCCTGCTGGTCGGCGCAGGGCTCTGGTCCTTCTCCCGACTCCCGGTGGACGCCTACCCGGACCTCTCTCCCCCCATGGTCGAGATGATTACGCAATGGCCCGGCCATGCCGCGGAGGAGGTCGAACGGCTGATCACGGTGCCGATCGAAGTCGAGATGAACGGGCTGCCGAAGATGACCGCCCTTCGTTCGATCTCACTCTACGGGCTCTCGGACGTGCGCATGACGTTCGAGCAGGGCACGGACAACTACTTCGCCAGGCAGCGCGTCTTCGAGCGGCTGCCCGACCTCTCCCTGCCCAACGGCGTGACGCCCTCGGTGGCGCCCCTCTTCTCCCCATCCGGCCTCGTCTACCGCTACGTCCTCGAAAGCCCGGATCGCACGCCCATGGAGCTGAAGACGATCGAGGATTGGGTGGTCGAACGGCAGTACCGCGCGGTCCCCGGCGTGGCGGACGATTCGGGTCTCGGCGGCGAGACGATGCAATACCAGGTGCTTCTCGACCCGGCGAAGCTCGCCGGAGCGGGCCTCTCGACCCCCGCCGTCGCAGCAGCCCTCGCCGCCAACAACGGCAACGCCGGAGGCGGGTTCTACTCGAGGGGAGGCCAGTTCTACTACGTCCGGGGCCTCGGCCGGCTCGAAACGCCCGAGGACATCGGCAACGTCGTCCTCGCGGTCCACAACGGCATCCCGGTGCTCGTCAAAGACGTCGCGCGCGTGGAAATCGGCCACGCCCCGCGCCTGGGTCAGTTCGGTTTCAACGATCGCGACGACGCCGTCGAAGGCGTCATCCTCATGCGCAAGGGCGAGCAGGCCCAGGTCGTCCTGAAGAAGGTCGAGGAGAAGACGCGGGAGTTGAACGCTTCAATTCTGCCCAGGGACGTCAAGATCCGCCCCTACTACGACCGCAGCGAGCTGATCGCGCTGACGACCCGCACCGTCGAAGGGAACCTCCTGCGGGGAGTGGTTCTCGTCGTCGTCGTGCTGATCTTCTTTCTCTACGACGTTCGGTCGGGCCTCATCGTTGCGACGACGATTCCTCTGGCTCTGTTTTTCGCCTTCATCTGCCTCGATCTCAAGCACATCCCGGCCAATCTCCTCTCCATCGGCGCGATCGACTTCGGGATCCTCGTCGACGGCGCGGTCGTGATGGTGGAAAACATCTATCGACAGCTCGCCCTTCGCCACGGAACGCAGTACTCGATCGGCGAGGTCATCGTCGAGGCGGCCGCCGAAGTGGACCGGCCAATCTTCTACGCCGTCTCCGTCATCGTCGCGGGCTTCCTGCCGATCTACGTGCTCTCGGGACCCTCGGGCGAACTCTTCCGGCCGATGGCCGACACGATGATTTTCGCCCTCCTCGGGTCTCTCATCCTGACCCTCACATTGCTGCCCGTGCTCTGCTCCTGGGCGCTGCGCAAAGGCGTTCGTGAACGGCACAATGCCGCCTTCGAAGCGGTCAAGAGGGCGTACGCGAGG
>DATMNJ010000364.1:0-3323 GCA_035569175.1 Thermoanaerobaculia bacterium
ATGTCCTTGCGCGGGCGTTCGCGCCGCGACTCGTTCTGGCAGAGCCGGACCCTGCGCGCCGTCTCGCGGCCCTGGCGACAGTCGGTGACTTCGCGGTGCGCGGCGTCGTGTCGGAGCGGGGGAGTGGAGAGTGGGTGGCGAACGGGGAGGCGACGGTGACCATCGCCCAGTACGCGGCGGATCGGCTCGCCCTCGAGGTGGACGCGCGGGAGACGACCCTGATCGGGACCTCGGTCACCGCCTGGCCGGGGTGGAAGGCCGAACTGGAGGGCCAGCCGGTTCCGTCGGTTTCCTATAACCACGCGTTTCTGGCCTTTCGCGTGCCGGCAGGCCGCCATCGGCTCGTGCTGCGCTACCTGCCGGACTCGATCCGCGTGGGCGCCGTCGTGAGTCTGGCTTCCTGTCTTCTCGCCTTCGCCCTGCTTTTCCGGACGAAGGCGGCCGGGTCGGACCCGATGGCCGGCGAGACCGCGGAAGTCGACAGGGCATAGAGTGGGGCGAAAACCTGCGGGGAGAAGAGCATCGCCGACGCGCTGTCCGGACTTGTCTGAAGTCATGAGCGACGACATCGGCGCGTCGTCACCGAACACGCGCCTGCCGCGGATCGGCCACGCCCTCCGGATCGCCAGGGCCGCTGCCGTCGTCTCCGCGGCAGTTCTCCTCTGGGGCTGCAACGAGCAGGCGGCGGTTCTCGAACCGATCAAGCGCGCATCCCTCAAGCCCGCTCGTCCTGCGAGGGCCGTCTCGCCGTCGGAATGGCGCGCGGAGCTCCGCGAGGCCTATCGCCTCGCTCCCGACTCGCGCTTCCTGCTGGCGTTTGGCGAGATCGACCGCCTCGCCGGGGCGCTGCCCGCGCCTGCCGGGAAGGCGGCGACGGCGACGTTTTCCGACGGGCGATGGATCATCCAGGCGGGCGAAGCGAAGGCCGGAACGCTTCCCGAGCTTCCCGACTTCACGGATTACGTTCCCTTGCTCGTGGCTCACGCGAAGGCGGCCATCCACGGCGGAAAGGTCGTGCCGACGCCCCGGCCGTCCAGAACCGGCCAGGATGCCTTCCTGATGCCGGCCCTGCTGAAGGGAATCGACGCGGCCGAGCCGGCGCAAGGGAAGGAACGGTCTTTCCGCGACGCCTCCCGCGGCTTCGCGCGCCTCGCCTTCCAGATGTCCGATCCTCTCGAGCTCGCTCCGCTGATCCCGGCACGCGCTCTGGCCCTGCTGGCCGTCGAGCGCGCCCGCGACGCGAGCTCCGGCGTGGAGGAGGAGATCCTCCTCGCCCACGCCATGGGTTACACGCGCCACGCCGAGACCCTCGCGGCGACGCTTCCTGCCGACGCGCCGCTGCGCGCCTTCGAGACGCTCGATGCGCGTGCGATCTCCGACATGGCGAGCAAGCCCGGCGCCTCGGAAGAGGCACGGTATCTCGCCGTCCGGCGCGCCACGTCCGGCGGGAACCTCGCGCGTTGGCGGGAGGCGCGGCAGCGCTTCATGCCGGACAACGACTCCGTGGCCGTCATCGCGACCGGGCTCGACATCGATCTTCCCGCTCAGGTCGAGGTCAGCCAGAAGAGGGACCTGTTGGGGGAGGCGCTGCCTCGAGCGGTTCTTCGCGAGCTTTCCCGGTTGCCGAGCACGACGCCTCCGCAGTTCGAGGGCGTCAATCAATTCCAGACGGCGCTCAAGGGAGCGGCCGAGGCCGCGAGGGGTTCGCTCTGGGACGGCACTGCCGTCAAGGCCTACTATCAGGCGGCGCATTACGCGCCGCTCATCGTCGAGCGCTGGCCGCCCCTGGCGATCGCGCCAACTCCCGGAATGGGCGAACGGCTGGTCGAGCTCTCGCAACCGTACCTGATGATGCCCCCCGACCCGCGAGGCGATACGAGGGGGGCTCCCCTCGTCACCCAGCGGATGCACAAGCAGTTTCAGACCGCGCCGCCGGCCTTTACCCAGATGTACGCCGAGATCCGCGCGCTCGTCCGCTGGCTCGATACGCGCCCGAAGGACCGCTTCGAGCTCGCGGACTTCAGCCGCTATTCGTTGCAGGATCCAAGGGCGGCGGAGGTGCTTTTCCGAAGCCTGATGGGGGTCCTCGGCGAGGGGGATCGCAAGATCCGGGCGGACAGCGCGGTCTATCTCGGAGATTGGGATGCGCTGCACCGCCTCCTGGGGTCGCCGGAGATCACCCCTCCGGAGGCGACCGCGATCCTCTGGAGCTGGTACACGGCGCGAGTCGAGACCGAGCGGTTGATCTCCGAGTACGAGCGCTTGATCGCGAGGTTTCCGAGCGATTGGAACGCGACGAATCAGTACGTCGACCTGCTGCGAGACCGGAAGGAATACCTCAAGAGCTGCGAGGTCGTGGAGCGCTGGCTCGCGCGCAATCCCGATCCCGGGACGCCCGGCCACTTTCATGCCCACGTCCGCCTCTCGCACAACTACGTTCTCAACCACCAGCCCGAGAAGGGCCTCAGGCTGCTCGAGGGGATGCACGAGACCGAGCCGTTCCAGAGGAGGGTCCGCAAGCGCGAGCTGGCGAACGTCCTTGCGGCCGTCGGCCGCCTCGCCGAGGCGGAAGCGATGATGCGCGAAGCCGCCGAGGAGCTCCGGTGGGGGTCGGACACTCCGAGAGACCTCGCGCAGATCCTGTGGCAAGAGGGGAAAGATGGGGAGGCCGTCGACATTCTCGGCCACGAGAGGCCGTATTTGCAGGCGTGGGAGATCTGTCAAGCGCTAGAGAAGGATTTCGCCGGAGTCGTCATGGATCTGCCGCCCGAGCGCCGCACGCGGGCCATCGATGCGATCGCGAAAAAGCGGGAGCTCGCCAGCTATTCGACCTGCGTCGCTCGCGGATTCGCGAACGCGGGACGCTGGGAGGATGCGATGCTCGTCGCTGGGCGCCTTCCGCCTCCCGGCCCCGACCCCATGGATCTCCTCATCAGTCAGTACGGGTACATGAAGAGCTGGAAGGGCGGCACGGCAGCGGCGGAGTGGCTCGAGAAGAGGGTGCCTGCGGAGAGACGGAATCCCCTGAGCATCAAGGCCTTGACCACCAAGAACGACGACGTGCTCTGGGACGTGATCGGCACGCCGAACCCGAGCGACAAGGCGGAATGGGTGTGGTTCTATCGCGCCGTCGCATTTGCGCTGCGGGGGTCGGACGGTGATCCGCGCCAGGCGCAACTGCTGGCGTATTACGGAAAGGACAACCCCGAACCACCCCACGCCATGGGCCGTTATCTCGTCGGTCTCGGGGCGGAAGACGAGATGTTCGCGCTCACCGGAAACTCTCCGTCGCGTTCGGAGCTGGCGTACTCCCTGGGGGCGCG
>DATMNJ010000365.1:0-8136 GCA_035569175.1 Thermoanaerobaculia bacterium
AAGGCTCGATCCACCGAGCGCTCGATCTCGGCGCCCGAGGCGAGCTGGAAGGACTGCGCGGCGCTGCGCAAGAGCCGTGCGGCCAGCCGCGCGTGGATCGGCTGCGAGGAACCGGATCGGGCGACCCGGCCGAGGCTCCTGCGTGCGCGCCGCAGCCCGCGCACTCCGCGCAGGAGGGACGAAAAGACCGGGTCGAGATGTCGCAGGTTCAACCGGGCGCCGTCGGCGCGCGCGAGCGCGGAGAGCGCCGTGAGCGCGTCCTCTGCCTCGGCGACGAGCCCGCGCGATCCTTCTCCGCCGTAGAGCCGGGCGACCAGCAGTTCGGCCGTCGCCTGCCTCGTCGCCGCTTCTCCCGTCTCGATCCGGTCGGCGCCGTCGGCGAGGAGCAGCCCGCCGTGCTTGAGCGCTTCGTGCCGGAGCCGGCCGACGATCCGCCGCGCCTCGGGCGCTCGGCCGGGGTTCTCGGAGAGCCATTCCTCGAACGTCAAACCGGTCTTCGCGCGGTAGAGGGCCACCGCGACTCCGCAGAGCAGGAGGCCGAATGCCAGCGCGACGATGAGCACTCCGATGGAGCGTCGCCGGTCGAGCCGCTGAATCGCGGCGTCGGCGTCGGCGGCGTTCAACCCGGCCGGAGCCTCGTCGCGATAGCGCCGGTAGAGGCCGAGCGCGTCGGCGTCGCGGCCGGCCCGTTCCGCCGAAGACGCCAGGTGAAAAAGGGCTTCCGTCGAGCCCGCCTGCTCGGCCTGGATCCAGGCCGCCGCCGCCTCGCCGGCGCGAGCCGGGTCGCGCTCGAGGACGCGCGCCAGGGTCTCGTAAGTCGTCGAGCGCGTCGGGTCCGCGCGAACGGCGCGATGGAGTGCCTCTTCTGCGTCCTTCCACTCGGAGCGGCGTTCGTGGATGGCCGCGGCGAGCGCGGGAGCCTGGGCGAACGCGGGATCGAGCCGTTCGGCCTCGTCGAGCAGTGCGAGGGCCGCCGCCAGCGATGCCGCGTCGCCCCTCGCCGCGTAGACCTGCGCCTTGCGCCAGAGGTCGATCGCGGCGGACGCGGGCTCGTCGAAAGGCGGTGCGGCCGGAGTCGGCGAGGTTTCCGGGGCCTTCGTGCGGCGCAGCAGCGCCTCGCGCAGGGCGGCGGTGTCGTCGCGCTCCTTCGCCGTGGCCCGGGTGAGGTAACGGTCGAGCCGCTCCTGCGCCTTCGACGCATCGCCGTACTCCGCCCAGCGGTTGGCCGAGAGGCGCAGCAGGGAGCGCAGGTCGGGCCGCAGAAGAACGGCGCGATCGAGCATTACGAGCGACTCCTCCTTGGCAACGCGGTCCGGCTCCGCCCACAGGAGGTTGGCCAGAAGCGTCAGCGTCTCGACCCGCTCGGGCTCGATCGCGAGCGCCTCGCGGCAGGCCTTGAGGGCAGCCCCCGAACGGCCGGCGCGGGCCTCGAGGGCGGCCAGGGCGAGGAGCGCCTCGACGTAGGACGGCTCGAGCTGGAGGGCCGTGCGGAGGCCCTCGCGCGCCTCGCGCAGCCGGCCGGCCGCCAGGGCACGCTTGCCGTCGGCGAGCGCGAGCCGCGCCTCGACGGACGGGCCGGATGAGGGAACGGCGATCGCCTCGGCCTCTTCCTCGAGCTCGAGCTCGCGGACCCGCCGCGGGATCCAGTCGGCCGCTTGCTCTCGCGCAGCCAGGCTCTTCGCGAGCTCCCGGTAGCGGGCGATCGCCTCGCGCCATCGGCGCCGCTCGACGGCGCGGCGGCCGAGCAGCAGCAGCTCCGCCGGCGAAAGCCGGGCCGGCCCGGCGTCGGCGGCCGCCGCGAGCAGGTCGCCGCCTTCCTCGGGATCGCCCGCGGCAAATGCAAGGTCCGCGGCCTCCAAGGCCAGATCGGGAGACGCGTCTGCCCGGCGGGCGGAGCGAATCAGTCGGCGCGCGGCGGACAGAGCCTCGGCGGACGGCTCGGGCCCCGACGCCGCCAGCAGCGCCGCAGCCTCGGCGACGAGCGCCGCAGGGTCCGCCGAGCAGTCGCCGGAGACGGGCGCCTCGTCCGGCGGGGCCGCCGCGAGGAGGGCGCAGAAAAGTGACGCGAGAATCACCGCTCGCCGCGCGCCGAGAGGCCGAGCTTGTTGAAGCGCAGCCGCACGGCTCGTGCCTCGCGCCGGGACCCGGTCATGAGCTCCGCCATACGCTCGAAGTCGCCCCCCGTCTCCTGAAACAGCGCGCGCAGCGCGGCCCTTTCCAGGTCGCGCCGGAACAGGGCGACGCTCGGCGACTTTGGCCGGTCGAGCACCCAGCGCTCACTCCCTCCGGCCTCGCCGGCCCGCGCCCCGGCGAGCAGATCGAAGAGCATGCGCGCGTCCAGGGGGATGAGCGCGTGGCCGGAGCGGTCGAGCGAGGCGCCGGCTCCGGCATAGACGGCGGCAGCGATCGAGTCTGCGATGACCATCTCGAACTGGCGCACGTTGCCCGGCCACGGGTGGCGCTCCATGGCCGCCCACGCCTTGCCGGGAAGGACGAAGACGACCGAGGACTCGGAGCGGCTGGCCGCCGGCTCCGACAGGGCCAGGACGATCGGTCCGTCCGGTTCCGGGCCGCCGGCGGCGCGGACGAGCGCGGCGATCGCGCGCCCGTGTCGCGGGTCGGCGAAGAACGACCCCGCCGTCGCCCGCGCGAGCTCCGGCATGTCCTCGCGGCGCTCGGCCAGCCGCGGGATCTCCAGGGCGAGCGACGGGTTGAGGCGCATGAGCAGGTCCGATCTGAATTGCGCCTGGCCGACCTGCCGCCCGAGGTCCGCGTTGGAAGCCGCGACGACGCGGGCCGTGTGCGGCGTCTCGGTCGCGCTGCCGACGCGGCGGATCCGGCCGTCGTGCAGCGCGGTCAACAGCATCTTCTGGGCGTCCCCCGTCAGGTTCTCGACCTCGTCCAGGAAGAGCGTTCCGTCGGCCGCCGCCTCGAAGACTCCGGCGCGGTCGGCGATCGCGCCCGTGAACGAGCCCCGGAGCGCGCCGAAGAGCGCGGAGGAGAGGAGCCCGTCGGGCACCGTCGCGCAATCGAACGGCACGAATGCGCCCGAGCGGCCGGAGAGCGGATGGATGACGTCGCGCACGAGCAAGCTCTTGCCCGTGCCCGTGGGCCCCGTGATGAGCAGCGGCATGGGTGTCGGGGCGAGGGCCGAAACCCTGCGTCGCAGCTCGCGCATGGCGAGGCTGGAGCCCCAGAAGAACCGGCCGGTCCGCGGAGGCACGTCGCGCTCGGCGAGGATGCGCCGCAGCGCGGCAACGATCCCCGCGCCGCTCGTCTCCTCTTCGGGTGTCGCGTACGTGAACGCGTCCGCCTTGAGGCGCAGGGCTTCCTCCTCGAACGCGATGTCCTCGTAGGCGGTCGTCAGCAGGACGGGCAGGTCCGGCCGGCGCCGCCGCAGGCGCTCCAGGATGAAGAGTCCCTGGCGCTCGCGCCGCTCGCGGCGCAGCCTTTTCCCCGCCGCCGTCTCGCCGAGCGGCCGCGCGTCGGGCAGCAGCTCCTGGTCGGGGAGATCGAAGCGAAGGTCCAGGACGACCGCCTCGGGGGCGCGGCGGCCTTCGAGCAGGGGAGCGGCCTCGCTCCAGGAGCGCGCGAAGCGGCGGGAGTCTGCGCCGTGCCGAACCTCGATCAGGTCGACGTCCGGCGCCAGACGGGCGAGCGCCTCGGCGACCTGCGGCTGGTCATCGATCACCAGGACGCGTCCGCTGCGCTTCATGACTTCGCCGCACGCGCGAGCGCCCGGCATTCCGTCGCGACCACGAGCGTCAGCGCGTCGAGCCGCTCGAGACCCGGCCGGTCGAGCCCATCGATCTCGGCCGAGAGCCAGCGGATCTCCTCGATCGTCCGTCCGAGGCGCTCGATGATCTCGGCGAGCGTACCGCCCGGAGGGAAGCTCTCCGCCTCTGCGCGCCTCCACTGGTCGTAGACCTCGACGGCCGAGAGCGCCGACGACTCCGTGCGGCGCGTCGACGCGACGTCGACGCGCAGGCGCTCTCTCAGGGCGGCGGTATCGGCCTCGATCGTCTCCGGCGCGGAGAAACGAATGTACTTGCCGAGGTCGTGGCGCAGCCGCGCCGCGGCCTCCGATGCAGAGCGGCTCATGGAGTCTCAAGCATAAGGCCGAACGAGCGCGGGGCGTTGGCCTGATGACGTCGAAACGGAGTGTATTGCTCCGAAACAGAGCGTCTTATAGGCGAACAAGGCCCTGAAACCGGGCATGGAACGTGAAGTGTTCGGAATCTCGTCCGGCTGTTCGGACGCGAAGGAGATGCACGATGAGCGAGCCCATCCGCGACGATGCCCCTCGAGCAGAGGCTGGGTCGGGCGAGGCCTTCCGGTTCCTCGGGCGGTTGCGGGAGCGCCTGCCGAAGCCGAACGGCGACTTCCGGATCCCATGGGGAGGGGTCCGCCGGGTGTTCCTCGTTCTGCTGCTGATCGCGGGTGGAGTGCTCCTCTGGAGGGGAGCGCAGAGGAGTTTCCAGGCGGTGGCCCCGGGCCACGTCGGCGTCTGCGTCAATCGGTTCACGGGCTCCCTGGCAACGCTGGAGCCTGGCACGCACTTCCGGCCGCCCGCGCTCTACGAGATCCACGCCGTGCGGATCTCCGACCAGTTGCTCTCGGCCGACGTCGGTCTCTTCAGCGTCACGACCAAGGAAGGCGTGATCGCGAAGATCACCGTCCAGGCGCGCTGGGCAATCGATCGGAAGCAACTCTTGACGAAGTGGGCGGCATTGCCACCTCAGCCGGCCCGCGAGCTCGTCGCCCCGGTGCTCTTTGCAGCCTTCCGGGCGGTCGCGCCCCGCTACGAGGTGACGAAGCTGATCTCCGACAAGCGCGAGGAACTGGCATCGCTGGCCGCCGTGTCGGCGCGCGAGCGGCTGGCGGAAAGCGGGGTCGTTCTCAAGGAGGTACTCATCGGCGACCTCGTCCTGCCGCCCGAATTCGAGAAGGGCCGGATCGCGATGGTCGACGAGGTCCAGGCGACCGAGCGCCTCGAGGTCACTCTCCAGCGCAAGGCCAAGGAGGTCGAGGAGACGCGCCTGACGGCGCAGGCGCAGAAGGCCAGGCAGGTCGAAGAGGCCGAAGCATCCGCCGCCCAGCACGTCATCCAGGCCCGCGGCGAGGCCGACGCCATGAAGCACATCCTGGAGCTGAAGACCAAACAGATCCAGCAGAAGAAGCTGGAGGCCGAGGCCGAACGCGAGTCGATCGTCGAGCGCGCGCACGCGGCGGCCGAGGCCTCGAAGATCCAGACGCTCGCCGACGTCGACCGGCGCAAAGCCATGGCGGACGCCGAGGCTTACGCCACGCGCGTCACGGCTCAGGCCGACTTCGAGAAGCTCGAGCGTGAGGCCGTGCTCGTCACGGCCAACCCGCTCCTGATTCCGAAGACGTTCGCCGACCGCCTCTCCGACCGCGTCCAGGTGATCCTGACGCCCTCGATCGGCGGGGAGCAGTTCACGGGCGAAGTCTTCAAGCGCGTGGCCAACGGCCAGGCCCCGCTCGCCCCGCCGCCGCCTTCGACCGCCGTCGCCGTGAACAAGAAGAGCAACTGAAGCGCCCACGCGCAAGGGAGAAAGCCATGAAGGAACTCGTACGGATCTTCGTCCCCCGCTTCGCGCTCGCGATCCTCATTTCGCTCGGCTTCGCCTTCTCCTGCGCGGTCGCGCACGGCGAGGAGTCGCGCACCGAGCAGCCCGACTCGGACGTCTTCGTGACCCCGCGCGAGGCGCTGCTGCGCGAGAGGCCCTCGCCGCGCGGAAACATCGTCGGCAAGCTGCCCCAGGGAACGCGGCTGAAGCTGATCGGCGCACGGGACCGGTACCTCAAGGTAGAGGTGCCCGGCCAGTCCCAGGCCTGGATCGCGCGGGAGGTCACCGTCGTCTTCGCGCCAGACGAAGAGGGCACGCAGGACATGGTCGTCGTCGGCCGCAGCTTCGGCAAGACCGATGCAAACCGGCGCCTGGCGGCGTCGATCCTGCTGCGCGCCTCTGAGCGGCTGCGGGACTCGAAGACGCCGGACCCCGACGTCGAGGTGCTGCTCGGCGAGACGGTGGAAGGCATCACCGCGGCGGGAGTGCCGTATCCGGCCGGGATCGGCATCGTGGAGCAACCCGGGCCGTCGGGTCCGCGCGCTCGTTACGACGGCACCGCTTTCAAGCGTGCGGCCGAGATGCTCTCGAAGGACACGAGCGAACAGTACGCGAGCACGCGCGAGCGCGCCGCGGCCGGGATCCTGCGCGCCCAGTACCCGGAGCGGGCGACCGCGTTCCAGCCGCTGCTCCAGGAAACCGCGGCCTGGATCCAGCTGCTCGAGACGGCCAAGGACCCGGGCGTTCTGGCCTCGTCGGCGGAGCGCGCGGGCACCGCGTCGCTCGCGCTCGGCCGGTTCTACCTGGCGCTCGGGAAGACGGAAGAGATCGGCAAGCTGCGCGACCGCCTGTACGCCGCGGGCCTGCGTCTGCGCACGCTTTCGCCCGACCGCGTGGACGGGAAGCGCCTCGTCTCGCGCGCCGCGGTGCTCGGGGCGATGCGCGGAAATGGAACGCCCTCGTTCCCGCAGGAGGCGAGCGTGACCGGCGGCTCCCGGCAGCGCGTCGTCCGCATCGAGGGAAAGCTCGGCGCCCTGCAGCTCGTCGTCGAGACGCAGGCCGGTTCCTCGAAGGAGGTCCGGGCGCGCAAGGCCGCGGTTCCGATTCTGCCGGTCCCGGGCTCTCTGCGCATCTCGCCGGACGGCCGCTCGGTCGCCTGGATCGAAGTCTCGGCGCCGGCGCGCATGGTTCCCGTGATGACGTCGCTCGAGCGCGACGAAGAAGCGCGCGAGATCGCGTTCCTCTCGACGGGTCGGCCGCTGCGCGACCGCGAGCTGTCCCACGTCGTCAGCTCGCTCTCGGGCTTTTCGAAAGACGGACAGCGCCTCGGCCTCGTGATCGAGGCCTGGAACGACACGCCTGGCCCGGCGCCGCGCTACTCGGTCGTCTCCGCTTCCACGGGCGAGCTCCTGTTCGAGACCTCGGAAGACATGAGGACCTACCAGCGTCTGCTTCGCTGAACGTGAATCGCAATCATTGAGAGAAAGGAAACTGCCATGCGTAAGCTCGCCCGGATCGCTCTCGCCATCGCCGCCATCGCTGTGGGTGCTGGCTCCATCAGGCTCCAGGCTCAGAGTCGGGATCCTGAGCCGGCCCCGGTCGTCACGCCCGAGGCTTCGGCCGTCGCTCTCGCGCCCGTGGACCAGGTCGTCGTCGCCCCGGCTGACGAGGCGCCGGCGGAAACACCCGAGCAGGAGGAGCTCGCCGCCGCTCCGGTGATCGACGGGGTGGCGTCGACGGTCGTCGAGACGACGCCTCTCCAGCCGCCGCCTCCCGCCGCGCTCGCGGTGGACACGTCCGCGAGCTATTGGCCCCCGACCCGCCAGGACGAGCCCGCGCGTGGGCAGAAGGGAAGCGACTGGATCTTCCTCGGCATCGTCGCTCTCGCGGTCGTGGTCATCCTGGTTCGCCTGACGCGCGAGCGGGAGCAGAGCGTCTCGATCCGCGACGACCGATTCCCGCCTTTGTCAACCGGTCCGCCGATCGTGCGGCGCTCCTGACGGAGCGCCGCGCAGCCGCTTGTCCTCAGCCGGTTGGCCTCTTCGGGGCGCCGGGAAGACTCGGCATCTGGTTGACCGGGCGAAAGTTGCGTCGGACTGACATTCTTCGTTCGGGCTTCCGGGGGATTGGGAGGTCGTTACACGATCTACAATCTAGGGCGTTCCCACACTGAAGCGGAGGCACCATGCGCCCATTCGGTCGCGTCACTGCAAGAGCTGCTCTCCTTTTCATCGCAGCAGCGCCGTTCGCAGAGGCTGGTGTGATTTTTGTGAACGGCGCGGCCACCGGAGCCAACAATGGCTCGAGCTGGGCGAATGCATACGTCAGTCTGCAGTCGGGCCTCACCGCAGCCGGGTCGAGCGACGAGATCTGGGTCGCGGCGGCGACTTACAAGCCGACGGCGACGATAGATCGAACGATCAGCTTCGCCCTGAAGAACGGTGTAGGGGTCTACGGCGGCTTCAACGGGACGGAGACGCAGCGGTCCCAGAGAAACCCTGCGGTCAACGTGACGATCCTCTCCGGCGACATCGGAACGCCTGGG
>DATMNJ010000366.1:0-6217 GCA_035569175.1 Thermoanaerobaculia bacterium
AGACGTTCGACCCGGCCCATTTCGAGGAGCGGTGGTATTCCCGGTGGGAGGCGGAGGGCCGCTTTCAGCCGTCCGAGGCGGCGGGCTCCCGGCGGTTCGTGATGGTGATCCCCCCGCCCAACGTCACGGGCCGTCTCCACATCGGCCACGCCTACGGCCGGACGGTCGAAGACATCCTCGCCCGGTGGAAGCGCATGCAGGGCTATCGGGTCCTCTGGCTGCCGGGGACCGACCATGCCGGAATCGCGACGCAGATGGTGGTCGAGCGTCAGCTCGCGAAGGAGGGCACGGACCGCCGCGCCCTCGGCCGCGAGAAGTTCGTCGAGAGGGTCTGGTCCTGGCGCCGCGAATCCGGAGACACGATTCTCGCGCAGCTGCGCAAGCTCGGGTGCTCGCTCGACTGGAGCCGGTTGCGTTTCACGATGGATCCGGACCTCTCCCGGGCCGTGCGGCACGCCTTCGTGCTCCTCTACGAGGACGGCCTCATCTACCGCGGCCTGTACGTCGTCAACTGGTGCCCGCGGTGCGGCACGGCGGTGTCGGACCTCGAGGTCGTGCACCGGGAGACGGAGGGAAGCCTGTACCGCATCCGCTACGACGTGCCCGGGGTCGAGGGGGGTGCGGTCGTGGCCACGACGCGGCCGGAGACGATGCTGGGCGACACGGCTCTCGCCATCCATCCCGACGATCCGCGGACGGCGCCGCTCAAGGGGCGGCGGGCGATCGTGCCGCTGATGGGCCGCGAGATCCCGATCATCGAGGATCCCGTCCTGGTGGACCGCGAATTCGGGACGGGCGTGGTGAAGGTGACGCCCGCCCACGACGCCAACGACTTCGCCTCCGGGCAGCGCCACGGGTTGCCGGCGCTCGTCGTCATCGGGCCCGACGGCAAGATGACGCCGGACGCCGGGGACTTCGCGGGGCTCGACCGTTTCGAGGCGCGCAAGCGCGTCCTGTCGCGGCTCGAGGACGAGGGCCGGCTCGTCGGGACCGAGACGCACCGGCACAGCGTGGGGCATTGCCAGAGGTGCGACACGGTCGTCGAGCCCAACCTCTCGATGCAGTGGTTCGTGAAGGTCGAGCCGCTCGCCGCTCCGGCGATCCGCGCCGTCGAGGACGGGTCGGTGCGCTTTGCCCCGGAGTCCTGGTCGAAGACCTACTTCGAGTGGATGCGCAACATTCGGGACTGGTGCATCTCGCGGCAGCTCTGGTGGGGCCACCGCATTCCGGCCTTCACGTGCGAGAACGGCCATGTGACGGTGGCCGACGAGGACCCCGTCGCCTGCACGACGTGCGGCTCCGGACGGCTCGAGCAGGATCCCGACGTTCTCGACACGTGGTTCTCGTCCCAGCTCTGGCCCTTCTCGGTCTTCGGCTGGCCCGACGCGACCCCGGACCTGAAGGACTTCTACCCGACCGACGTCCTCGTCACCGGATACGACATCCTCTTCTTCTGGGTGGCGCGGATGATCATGGCGGGGCTGCGCTTCACGGGTCAGCCGCCGTTCTCGACTGTCCACCTCCACGGGCTCGTGCGGGTGGGCGGGGAGAAGATGTCGAAGACCAAGGGCAACGTGATCGACCCTCTCGAAGCCATCGAGGAGTTCGGCGCGGATGCCGTGCGGTTCACGCTGGCCTCGGCCGCCTCCTCGGGCCCGACGGTCTCCGTCGAGCGCGGCCGGATGGCCGGCTCCCGCAACTTCGCGACGAAGGTATGGAACGCGGCCCGGTTCACGCTCGCTCAGCTCGAGGGTAAGAGCGTGCCTGGGAATCTGGCCGGCCGGACGCTGTCGCTGCCGGACCGGTGGATCCTCTCCCGCCTCGACGCGACCGCGGGCGACGTGAACCGCCACCTGGAGGGCTTCCGCTTCGATGAGGCGGCGAGCGCGATCCACGGCTTCCTCTGGCACGAGCTCTGCGACGGCTACGTGGAGATGGCCAAGCCGGTCCTCGCGGGGGCCGACCTGGCCGCCGCGGAATCGGCGCGCGGCGTCCTGCGGCGATGCCTCGGGGGCGCGCTCGCCCTGCTTCATCCGATCATGCCGTTTCTGACGGAAGAGATCTGGGAGACGCTGACGGGCCGCCCCGGCACCCTCATCGTCGAGCCCTACCCGACGCAGACGGGGGAGTGGGCGGACGCCGAAGCCGAAGGGGTGATCCAGGCTCTGCGGGCGATCGTCACGCGCGTGCGCAACTTCCGCGCCGAGCGGGGCGCCAGTCCGACCGAACCGGTGGCCCTCTCGATCGATCCCGCCTCGCCGGGCAAGAGCGTGCTTCCGGCGCTCGAGACGCTGGCCCCGCTCCTCACGCACCTCGGCCGGCTCTCGGAGCTCACCTTCGCGGCGGCGCCGGCCGGCCGCTTTCAGGACGTCGTGTCCGGGCTCGGCCTCGGCCTCGCCGTGCCGGAGGGGGCTGCCCCAGACGCGGGCGCGCGGGTCGAGAAGGACCTGGCCGCGACGGAGGCCGAGATCGCGGGGCTCAAGGCCAAGCTCGAAAATCCGTCCTATGTCGCCAAGGCTCCGGCAGCGGTCGTCGAGAAGACCCGGCTGCGGCTGCGGGAGCTCGAAGAGAGGCGGGCGGCCCTGGCGGTGTCGCGGCCGTGATCTCGTTCTCCGACGGACACCTCGATCCCAATCGCTGGAGCACGCTCGAGAACTGCGTCTGCCTGGCCTCGATCCCTTCCTCCAACGCGTTGGCACGCGAGCTCATCGAACTCTATTTCGACGAGGGCCTCGACCTGCGAGCGACGGTTCTGGCCGCGGAGGCGCAGCCGGGAGCCTATGGGCGCAACGCGCGCCGCTGGGAGGCCCCGCCCGGGCGTGGCCTCTATGTCTCCGTGATGCGGCGCGCGGCGCAGGCCGAGCCGCTGTCGCTGATCCCGATCGCGATGGCGCGCTGGTCGCGGGCGGTGCTTTGCGAACAGACCGGCGCGGCGATCACGCTCAAGTGGCCCAACGACCTCTACGTTGGCCGGCGCAAGCTCGGCGGCGTGATCGCGGAGTCGCGCACCCAGGGCGACGAGACCTGCCTGGCCGTGGGCGTCGGCATCAACGTGCTCGGCAGCGCCGAGGCTCTGGGCGTACCCGGGGCGACGACGCTGGAGGAGGAGACGGGCCGGAGGCTGGCGGTGGCGCCCCTGCTGCAGGCGCTCCTCGATCGGATCGATCTCGAGCTCGGCGCCCCGCGTTGGGGCGAAGAGGTCAGGGAGTGGGAGCTCGTGGCCGCCCACCGGCCGGGCGACCGGATGACCGTCCGGCGCAACGGCGACGAGGTCTCGGGAGCGTACCTCGGCCTCGATGCCGCCGGCTTTCTACGTCTCGAGACCGAGACGGGGGAGACGACCGTGGTCAGCGGCGAGGTGGCCCTGTGGTGAGCCGGGCCGGGGGTGAGACGCTGCTGGCCGTGGACGTCGGCAACTCGAACACGGTTCTCGGTCTCTGGCGCGGCGACGAGCTCGAGCGCCACTGGAGGCTGACGACCCGGCGGGACGCGACCTCCGACGAGATCGCGCTTTCCGTGCGGGGACTGCTCGCGGCGGGGCCGGCGGCGCCCGAGGCGTCGGATCCGACGCGCGTGATCGTGGCGAGCGTCGTGCCGTCGCTGAAATTTTCGCTTCGGCAGGCGCTGCGCCAGGTGTTCGGGCGCGAGCCCCTGTTCATCGAGCCGGGGGTCAAGACGGGGATGCCGATCCTCTACGAGGTGCCGCAGGAGGTGGGCGCGGACCGCATCGTCAACGCGGTCGCCGCGCTGGAAGCGATGGGCGGCCCGTGCATCGTCGTCGACTTCGGCACGGCCACGACCTTCGACGTCGTGACGGCGCGCGGCGAGTATGCGGGCGGCGTCATCGTGCCGGGGATCGCGATCTCGGCGGAGGCCCTGTTCGAAAAGGCGGCGCGGCTCTGGCGCGTCGAGATCCGCCGCCCGGAGCGCGTCGTGGGAAAGACGACGGCCGGTTCGGTGCAGTCGGGCCTGTACTTCGGCTACCTGTCGCTCGTGGACGGGATGATCGACCGGATCGCGGCGGAGGTCGGCGGAAAGCCCCGCGTGATTGCGACCGGCGGCCTCGCCGAGCTCTTCGGCGGCGGGTCCGAGAAGATCGAGCAGATCGACCCGCTCCTCACCCTGAAGGGACTGCGTCTCATCGATGAGCGCAATCGAGGAGGATAGGGCGTACTACGAGGCCGCCGAGGCCGCCTTCATCCGGCGGCGCGGCACTCCGTTTCTCCTTTCGCCGCGGGACTTCGCGCTGCTGAAGGAGTGGCGCGCGCTGGGGATCCCGATCGAGGCCGTCGCGGCCGGCATCGACGAGGCCTTCACGCGCCGCGAAGAGCGCCAGGCCGTCGGGCGCGTCAACTCGCTGTCCTACTGCGCCAGCGCCGTGCTCGAGGCGTGGGAGCGGCGCGCCGACACCGCCCGGGGCCGCGGCGGCCTCGAGGGCGGCTCCGGTTCCGAACCCGATGCGAAGGCTGCGCTCGCGGCCCTTGGCGCGCGCCTCGGCGACTGCCGCGAGCGTCGGCCCGACCTCGCGGCGCCGCTCGAGTCGGCGATGGCGTCGCTCGGCCGGCTCGGCGAGTCGGGCAAGACTCCCGAAGAGATCGAGTCCGCGCTCGCTCGCCTCGACCGGCGCCTCGCGAAGGAGCTCTCCGCGGCGCTGCCGGAGCCCGAGCGCGCCGACGTCGCCAAGGAGGTCTCGAGGCTGCTCTCCGGCGCCCTGGCCCGAATGGACGCCGCCACCGCGGAGAAGACGACGAGGGCCCTGACCCGGCGCGCCGTGCGGGAACGGCTCGATCTGCCGAGGCTCACCCTCCTGTGAGCGGTGCGCGCGAGGTCCGGATCGAGAAGCTGGCCCCGACCGGAGAAGGCATCGCCCGCACGGACGACGGCGTGGGGTTCGTGGACGGAGCCCTCCCGGGTGAGCTCGTCGCGACAACACTGTATGAGATGAGAAAGCGGTTCTGGCGGGGTAGCCTGCGTGCCGTGCTCGAGCCGTCGCCCGATCGGGTGGACGGGCCGCACGCGGGCTGCGCCGGCTGCGACTGGGCGCACTTCGCGTCGGAGCCGGCCCGGCAGGCCAAGCGTGGGCTCTTTCTCGAGACGATGCAACGCCTCGGAAAGCTCGACCCCTCGCTGTTCGGACCGCTCCCCGTGGAGGCGTCCGCGGCCGGTTACCGTCTGCGAGCGCGCTTTCACGTGTCCGAGGGGAAGGCCGGGTACTACGCGCCGGGGACGCATCGGGTCGTCGGCGTCGCGGCGTGCGAGTCGCTGTCCGCGGCGACCCGCGACCGCCTACCGGTGTTGGAGGACGCGATTCGGAGCAGCGGAGCGTCCGTCTCCGAGGTTGCGATCCTCGAAGCCGTGGACGCGGGCCGGCGGCTGCTTCGCGCGACGGTGTCGGGCGATCCGGCCGCGGCGGCGCAGCTCGGCGATCTCCTCTCTCGCTCGTTCGAAGGCGTTCGCCTGCGCTCGGCGGAGGGCAAGCGCGTGCTCGAACGGGGGGACCGCGCGCTCGGCCTGAGCGTGGGCGGCCGCGCGTTCTCGGTCGCGGTGGACAGCTTCTTCCAGGGCAATCGCTTCCTCGTGGACACGCTGCTCGGCGACGTCGCGGCCGAGGCGCGGAGGGTCCGCCCCGGGCCGGCCCTCGACGCCTTCGGCGGCGTGGGACTCTTCGCCGGCGCGCTTCTCTCCGCCGGGCACGGTGTCTCCTCGGTCGAGGCGGACGGCGGGGCAGCGGCCGATGCCTGTCGGACCCGGGACGCCTGGGAGGACGGCGGCCGCTGGGAGATCGGCGAGGGCACCCTCGCGCAATTCCTCGAGGAGGACGACCGCCGGTTCGATCTCGTGGTCGCGGACCCCCCGCGCTCGGGCCTCGGTGCCAGCCTCGCCGCCGAACTCGCCCGGCGAGCGAGAGAGCGCTTCGTGTACGTCTCGTGCGACCCGGCGACGCTGGCGCGGGATCTGCCCGCGATCCTCGAGGAGGGGTTCGCGATCCGCCAGGCGAAGCTCTACGATCTCTTTGCCTTCACCCACCGCGTGGAGGCGCTCGTCGCGCTGGAGCGCGCGGTGTGATCCGGCCGGTCCTCGCCGAGGGCGAGGCGCCGGCGGCGAAGGCGGCGGTCGGCCTCGTCGCCGGAACCTTCTGCGGGGCCTGGTCCGTGAGCGGGACGGCGGCCGCCGCCGGGCTGCTCGTCGCCGCGGCGGTCGGCCTCGCGGTGTTGGA
>DATMNJ010000367.1:0-11512 GCA_035569175.1 Thermoanaerobaculia bacterium
ACGAAGACGGCGGCGTCGAGGGCCTCGACGAGCTCGCCCTTGGACACCCTGCCGAGGTCTCCGCCCTTGTCGCGCGTGTTTCCCTGCGACATCTCCTTCGCGAGGTCGGAGAAGGAGGCCCCCGCCTTGACCTTGACGCGGATCTCCTCGATCTCGGCCACGGCCTTCTGCCGTTCCTCCGCATCCCCGTGCGAGAATTTCCGAACGATCTCGGCCACGTGCGCGGATTCCGGCACCGCGTAGAACTGTTCCTTCTTGCGCTCGTACTCGAGGCGCAGCGAGTCGTCGGTCAGCTGCAGCTGCGACGTGACCTCGCGGCCGATGACCTTTTGCAGCGTGATGGTCTGGCGCATCTGGCGCTTGAGCTCGTCGCGGGTCATCCCGGACTGCGCCAGCGCCGCGTCGAACTCCGCGTCGGTCGTCAGGTTGTACTGCGCCTTGACGCGGGCAACCGCCACGTCGATCTCCTCCTCGGAGGCGACCACCGACATCTCCTTGGCCCGCTCCTCCAGGAGCTTTTCACGGATGAGGTCCTCGAGAACCGATCTCTGCAGCTCCGCGAGGTCCGTTGCGGAACGGCCCGGCGTCTTGGCAGCGACCGCGAGCCGCTTGTCGAATTCGGTCTGAGTGATCAGGCGGTCGTTGACGCGCACCACGATCTGCTCGACGAGCTCGGCCGCCGGCAGGACGCACGCCGCGGCCGCGAGGCCCGCGAGGACGAAGGGGACGATGGGCTTTCGCATGGGTGATTATTAACACCCTTTGGGTCCCGGAATTCCTCGGTGTCGCAGACGGCGTCTTAGGCCACCTGCCGTTCGAGCGACGGCAGCAGCTCGATGAGCCCGGCCAGCAGCTGGTCCCCGGCCGGGGCCAGGAGCGTCAGGACCCGCGCCGGCGACAGGCTCGAGCCGGGGGTCCGGCGCACGAACTCGAGCACGCGCTCGGCATCCACGGCGGCGTCCTCGGCGAACCGCACGTGCACTTTGCCGGCCTGCCGCGTGATCGCGGTGACCCCGAGCCGCTCGGCCCGCGCCCGCAGCCGGGCGTACTCGACGAGCCGCCGCACCTCCGGAGGCGGCTCGCCGAAGCGGTCGGCGATCTCGCGCGCCGTCTCGGCGAGCGCCGCATCGTCTCCGGCCCGCGCGATCTTCTTGTAGATCATCATCCGCCAGTTCTCGTCGTCGATGTAGGCTTGCGGGATCGCGAGGTCGAGCCCGAGAGAGAGCGTGACCGAACGCTCCGGCAGCGGCTCCTCGCCGCGGACCTCCCGGATCGCTTCCTCGAGCAGCGACAGATAGGTCTCGAACCCGACGGCGGCGATGTGGCCCGACTGCTCTCCGCCGAGCATGTTGCCAGAGCCGCGGATCTCGAGGTCGCGGGCCGCGATCCGAAATCCGGCTCCGAGGTCGCAGAACTCGCGGATCGAGGCCAGGCGCTGGCGAGCGATCTCCGACAGCGCGGCCGTGTCCGGGACGAGCAGGTACGCGTACGCGGGCTTGTCGCTGCGGCCGACGCGCCCGCGCAGCTGGTAGAGCTGGGCGAGGCCGAAGGTGTCCGCGCGGTCGATCAGGATCGTGTTCGCCGAAGGGATGTCGAGGCCGTTCTCGACGATCGCCGTCGCCAGCAGCACGTCCGCCTCCCGCGCGAAGAAACGCTGCATCGCCTTCTCGAGCTGGACCTCGGGCATCTGCCCGTGCGCGACCGTGATCCGGACCGACGGGAGCAGCTCCTCCAGCGTCTGCTTGACCCGGCCGATCGTCTCGATGCGGTTGTGCACGAAGAACACCTGCCCGCCGCGAGCGATCTCCGCCTCGATGGCCTCGCGGATGATCTCGGGGCGGGACGGAACGACCTGCGTCTCGATCGCGAGCCGGTCGCGCGGCGGCGTTTCGATGATCGAGAGGTCGCGCAACCCCGACAGCGAGAGGTGGAGCGAGCGCGGGATCGGCGTGGCCGACATGGACAGGACGTCGATCGAGGCCTTCCACTCCTTGAGCCTCTCCTTCTGGGCGACCCCGAAGCGCTGCTCCTCGTCCACGATGAGCAGGCCGAGGTCCCGGAAGGCGAGGTCCTTGCCCAGCATCCGGTGGGTCGCGATCAAGATGTCCACCGACCCCTCGGCGACCCTGGCGACGACGTCCTTCTGCTCCGCCCGCGAGCGAAAGCGCGACAGCAGCTCGATCACGACGGGAAACGCCGCGAACCGGCGCCGGAACGTCCGGAAGTGCTGGTCGGCGAGGATCGTCGTCGGGGCCAGGATGGCCACCTGTTTGCCGTCGAGCACGGCCTTGAACGCGGCGCGCATGCCGACCTCCGTCTTGCCATACCCCACGTCCCCGCACAGGAGGCGGTCCATGGGCTTGGCCGACTGCATGTCGCGCTTGACGTCGGCGATCGCCTGCGCCTGGTCGGGGGTCTCGACGTATTCGAAGGCGTCCTCGAACTCCTTCTGCCACGGCGAGTCCTTGGAGAACGCGAACCCGTCGGCGAGGCTCCGGCGCGCGTAGAGCTTCAGGAGCTGGTCGGTCATGTCGCGCATGGCCTTGCGGACGGAGGCCTTGCGCCTCGCCCAGCCGGCGCCGCCGAGCCGGTCGAGGGCCGGCTCGACGCCCTCGACACCCGCGTACTTCTGCACGAGGTCGAGGCGTTCGACCGGCAGCAGCAGCGCCTTGCCCTCGGAGTATTCGATGTCCATGAACTCGCGTTCCTCGCCCTCGACCGGGACCCGTTTCAGGCCCTTGAAGCGGCCGATCCCGTAGTCCACGTGCACGACGGCGTCGCCGAGCTTCAGGTCGCGCAGGTCCGAAAGAAAGGCCTCGGCGGGCTTGCGCCGCGCGGCGGCCGAGCGCCGTTCTTCGCCGAAGATCTCCTCCTCGGAGTACACCGCCAGACGGGGATCGCGCAGGCGAAACCCCGCCGAGATGTCCGCCGGGACGGAGACCACGACGCCCGGATGGCGCTCCGAAGACACGTGGAACCCGTACTCGACGGCGAGGCGCTTGAGCTTCTCGGCGCCTCCCGTCGGCCGCGAAGCGACGACGACCTCCTCGCCCGCGGCGAGGGCCCGGACGAGGTCCGCGGCCGCCTCCGCCGCGCGCCCGCCGTGGCCGGCGATCGCCTCGGCGGGCAGGCGGAGGGCCGTCGAGCCGGCCTCTCCGATCCCCAGGCGGTCGAACCGCAGCGCCACACCGGCGAGGCGCTCGCGGATCTTCGCGGCCGGGTGCATCAGCTCGTCCGGAGCGAAGACGTCGCGGTCCGGGTCGCGGTCGGCCGCGAGGCGCTCCTCGAAGGCACCGATCTCCTCTTCCACCGACGCCGGTTCGACGAGCACGACCAGGGCGTCCGCGGCGTGATCGAGCCAGCCCGCCGCCATCGGCGTGACCGCGGGCGCGAAGACGATGCGCTCGGATTCGGACGGCGGCCGGCCGATGCGCTCGGTCATCAGCCGCCGCGCGTCCTCGGACTCCTCCGAGGCCGCGAAAGGCGGCAGCCACACGTCGTCGAGCCTCTCGCGCGAGCGCTGCGTGTCGGGGTCGAAGAGGCGCAGCGACGCGATCGTGTCGCCCTCGAGCTCGACGCGCACGGCGAGATCGAGGTCCGGCGGGAAAACGTCGAAGAGGCCGCCGCGCACGGCCAGGTCGCCCGTCTCCATGACGAGATCGCCCCGGCGGTACCCGAGGCGCGTCAACCGCTCGACCAGACGCGCGAGGGAGACCTCGGAGCCGCGCGTCAGGTGGACGACCATCTCCTCGAAGCGGGCTGGCTCGGGCAACCGCACGAAGAGCGACCGGGCGGGCAGCACGGCCGCCCACGGGCCCGCTCCCGAGCCGAGCGCCGTGAGCAGCGCGAACTCGTCCCGCCGCGCCTTGAGCGAGGCCGGGATGCGCTGGTAGGGCGTCAGCGTCGGCGCGGGAGCGTGGAAGACCCGCCCGACGCCCGCCGCCGCGAGGTCGCCGACGAAGCGCTCGGCGTCCTTCTCGTTGGCGACGACCAGGACGAGGGGCCGCACGAGCTCGCGCGAGAGGGCCGCCGTGAAGAGGGCGGGCAACACGCCGACGCTCCCCGAGACGACCAGGCGGTCTTCTCGCCCCCGGACCCTCGCGAGGAGGTCCGCATACGACGAAAGACCGGCGACGAGATCCGTGAGCAGCAAGTCAGTTTTCCGCTGTCAGCCGTCCGCTGCCAGCCGGATCCGAGGCGACACTCTACCGGCTGGAGGCCTTCTGCGACAGGGGCGATCTCTCGCGCAGCCGCTCGACCGCTCGGACGGCCGTCTCGACGGCGTAGTCCACCTCCTCGGCGGTGTTCCACCGGCCGAGGCCGAATCGGATCGAGGCGTGCGCGAGATCGTCCGGGACGCCGATCGCCGTCAACACGTGCGACGGGGCCAGCGACGCCGAAGTGCACGCCGAGCCGGACGAGACCGCGACGTCTTTCATGCCGACGAGCAGGGCCTCGCCGTCGACGCCGGTGAACGACACGTTGAGGTTGCCGGGCAGCCGCCGCTCCTCGGCACCCGGCGCGACCGCGCCGTCCGGATCGATCTCGGGCAGGGGCGCGCCGTTCAGGGCAACCCCGCCGAGGCGCGCCGTCAGACCGTCGTGAAGCCGCCGACGCAGCAGGCGTAGGCGCCGGCTTTCCTCCGGTGCCTCGAGGACGGCGATCTCGGCCGCCTTGCCGAGACCGACGATTCCGGGCACGTTCAGAGTCCCGGAACGCATGCCCCTCTCGTGCCCGCCGCCGAAGACGACCGGCTGGAGGCGCACGCGCGGGTGTCGCGCGCGCACGTAGAGGGCTCCCACGCCCTTCGGACCGTAGATCTTGTGGGCGGACACCGAGGCGAGGTCCACGTTCATCGCCTCGACGTCGAACGGGATCTTGCCGAAGCCCTGCACGGCATCGGTGTGGAAGAGCACGCCCCGCTCCCGACAGACCGCACCGATCGCCGCCGCACGATGAATGGTCCCGATCTCGTTGTTGGCGAGCATGAGCGACACGAGCACGGTTCGGCCGGTGATCGCCTCGCGGACGCGTTCGGTCGGGATCTCCCCCGTGCCGCGGTCCGGCGCGAGGAGCGTGACGGAGAAGCCCTCGAGCTCGAGCTGGCGGCACGCGTCGAGAACGGCCGGGTGCTCGGTCGCCGCCGTGATGACGTGGCCGCCCCCCTCGCGGTGGAGGCGCGCGACGCCGAGGACCGCGAGGTTGTCCGACTCGGTCGCGCCGCTGGTGAAGATGATCTCCTTCGCCGAGGCGTTCATCGCCCGCGCGACGGCCTCGCGCGCGGCGTCGACCGCGGCCTCGGCTTCCCAGCCGAACACGTGGCCGCGCGACGAAGGGTTGCCGAAGGACTTCGTGAAGTACGGAGCCATCGCCTCGAACACGCGCGGATCGACCGGCGTCGTGGCGTTGTTGTCCATGTAGATGGGCAGCTGCATGCAGAAAGGATTATGTCCCGCGGAGGCGGGTGGATTCGCCTCCGCGAGGGCCCGCGCTCAGAACGGAAGCTGAAAGGTCTTGACCAGGAACACCGCCATCTGTTGACGGAGCACGGGATCCGCCGGGCAGTAGTCGCCTCCTCCGCACCCTCCCGTGATCCCGCGGGCGGAAAGATCGTCGATCCAGGGCGCAAAGGGGTTGGAGCACGGGACGTCCGGGAACGTGGGGTTCGTGCAAACCGGCGGGACGTAGGTCGAGCCCAGCCGCGCCTTGAGAAGAAACACGGCCATCTGCTGCCGGTTGACCGGTGAGGTCGGGCAGTAGTCTCCGCCGCCGCAGCCGCCCGTGATCTGGAGGCCCGCCAGCGCCTCGATCCACGGGTCGAAGGGATCTCCCACACAGTGCACGTCTCCGAAGACCGTCCCCGTGCACGGAGGCGGGTTGTAGCAGAGACCGAACTTCCCCCTGAGGAGGAAGACGGCCATCTGCTGGCGCGTCACGGAGCTTACGGGACAGTAGTTGGAGCCTCCGCAACCGACGGTCAGCCCATTGGCGACCAGGCCGCCGATGTAGGGGCTGAAGGCGCCGTTGATGTCGACGTCGGAGAACTGCGCGACGTAGCCGCGGGGAAGCGTCCCTTCGAGACCGGACGGATCGTGCAGCGTCACGTCCACGATGGAGCCGGGGATCAGGGCCGGCGCGGTGATCTCGACGCTGGTGTTCCCCCCGAAGTTGTAGGCCGTTCCCGGCGTCCCCGCAAAATCGACGCTGCCACCGGGTTCGAAGAGCATGCCGTCGAGCTGGAGCACCTGGCCGCCGGCGGCCGCGCCGACGAGCGGGGTCGAGTTCAGGACGAGGCGCTGCGAGAGCTCCGACGTGTTCCCCTGCGGATCCGTCGCGGTGGAAGAAATCCGGGCACCCGGCTCGACCGTCACGCCCACGAGCGTCGCGTCGATGGCGCCGATGCCCGACCCGTCGGTCGTCACCTGGGCCGCGCCGATCCACTCTTCCGCCTGCAGGTAATCGTGCGGAAAGCGCGCGCAGGCCGGGTTGGAATAGAAGTCGAGGTCGAAGGTCGTCGCCGCGTGGGAGTTCAGCGTGCCGACGACGTGCAGGTCGCCGCCCACCTGGGTGGCCGAGGCGATGATCGGAAAATTCTGGCCGTTGTTGATCGTGTAGCCGTCGGCGTCGCCGGGATCGTCCGCGAGGGGCTTGGCCGACCCGGCGGAGAGCGTGATCCCCAGCGACGCGTTGTCGTGGATCGCATTGCCGCGGATCGTATTGCGGGTGCCGCTGGCGACCGCAATCCCCTGGCCGCCGTTGTAAGCGATGACATTGCCGCCCGGTCCTCCCGGGCTCGAAGTACCGATGAGGTTCGGCGACGCGCCGGTCGACTGGATCTGGATGCCATGGCCGCCATTGGGAAGCGCCGCGGTATGCGCCTCATCCACGCCGACGAAGTTTCCCTGGATGAGCGCGCCATCGGCGCTGAGGTTCATGCCCATCGTCGCGTTGCCCGAAACGAGGTTTCCCTCGCTCACGACGGTCCCGCCGATCACGAGGCCGGGGCCGCCGCCGGCGATCCCGACGCCGTTCGGCAGGGCCGCAGTGCCGTTGATGTCGGTCCCAATGAGGTTGCTCTGGATCGTCACGTCCAGCGCGCCGAAGCCGACTTCGAGGCCGTTGTTCGTGTTGCCGGAGATGATGTTCCCCATGCCGGGCCCTCCAACCAGGATGCCCGTTCCGAGCCCGCCTTGAATGGTGAGCCCTGTGCCGTTCGGCAGGGCGGCCGTGCCGGTCGCGTCCGTACCGATGTAGTTGTTCTGGATAGTTCCACCCGTGAAAGATCCCACGAAGATGCCCCAAAGCTGATTGCCCGAGATGATGTTGCGATCGGCGATCGAGGGCCCGCCGATCACGAGGGTGGTGCCCGCCAGCGAGATTCCCTGTTCGTTCGGGAGGGCGGCCGTTCCGGCAGCGTCGACACCGATGTGGCACGCCTGGACCGTAATCGGTCCGCCGGAGTCGGCGGTGACCGCGATGCCGCAGTTGCCGACCGAGAGTCCCTTGACGGTCCCGGGCGAGTCCGCGAACGCGAACACGACCATGCTCATGCTGCAGGTGACGGCGATCAGGGGCGAGCCCGAATAGCCCGGCTGAGTGGTGCCGTCGATCGTCAGCCCGCCCGAAGCGAGCGATATGGGAAGACCGCTCGCGAGCGTGATCGCGTGAACGCCGGAGCCGGGGATGTCGAAGACGATGGTGTGGGGCCCCGCGCCGCCGCCGTTGGCGTCGGTGATGGCCTGGCGCAGCGAGCCCGCGCCCGAGTCGTTCGTGTTGATCACCGTGAAGGTTGCTCCGGCCGCGTAGCGGACCGAAGCCGTCACCAGGAGGGCGAAGACGAGAGCACGAACTCTGTGGCTCATGAGTGCCTCCCTCGTGCCGCCAGATCCTATACCCGGTCTACAATGACCCCGTGTCGAGCCTTCCCCGCCCCACTCCGGGATCCTTCGGCTTTTCCTCGCCGCCGCCGAAAGTCCGCCTGGTCCATGCGTTCGACCGTCCGTACGAGAACGTCGTGGCGACGGCGCGGACCTGCTACTCCTCCAAGGGCATCGTCACCGAGGACCAGGCCTCCGCGCGACCCGACCGGCGCGACGCCATCGCGAAATCCATTTACGAGGCCGGCCACCACACGACGTTTCAGCACGCCCACTTCCAGTTTTCGATCGAGAACGTCTCGCGCCAGTTCCTGTGGACCTTCCTGCACGCGCATCCCTTCTACAACTCGGAGCAGGTCTCGCAGCGCTACGTGGAAGTCAGCCGCGGCAACTACGCGATCCCGCCGCTCGGGCCCGTCGAGCGGGACATCTACGAGAAGACCGCGCGGCGCCAGCAGGAAGCGTACGTCCGGCTGACCGAGCTGCTCGCGCCGCTGGCGGCCGAGCGGTACTTCGGTTTGTTTCCGGGCCGCACGCGCGGCGACGGCCCGGCGCGCTTTGCGGGTTCGGTCAAGAAGCGCGCGCAGGAGATCGCGCGCTACGTGCTGCCGGTCGCGACGTTCTCGTACCTGTACCACACGGTCTCCGGCATCACGCTCTTCCGGTACTGGCGGCTCTGCGAGTCCATGGATGCTCCCGCCGAGCAGCGCGAGGTGGTCGGCCAGATGGTCGCGGAAGTCCTGCGGCTGGACCCGCTCTACGCGTCCGTGCTCCAGGACCCGATGCCCCTCGAGGAGACGCCGGAGTACGCCGCGTTTCAATCGCTTCCGCGCGTGCGAACGACGGGCCCCGCCTTCCGCGAGGAGTTCGACCACGAGCTCGGAGGCCGCGTCTCGCGCCTTGTGGACTGGAAGGCGAACAACGAAGAGATCCTGGCTTCGGCGGTCCGCGAGATCCTGGGCCTGCCGCGCGCCGCCCTCTCGGACGACGACGCGATCCGCCTCGTCCTCGACCCCGCCCGGAACCGCTCGCTCGGCGAGACGCTGACGCTGACGACCCACGGCAAGCTCTCGCGGGCCCTGTTCCATCCGTCCTACACGTTCCGCAAGAAGCTCTCGCACACGGCCGACAGCCAGGACCAGCGCCACCGCATGACGCCGGCCTCGCGGCCGGCTCTGCCGGCGTACCTCTCCGAGGAGCCCGACTACATCGTCCCGATGCTCGTCCCCGACGTGCCCGAGGCCGATGCCCTCTACCGCGCGACGATGGAAGAGACGTGGACGGCGATCGGCGAGCTGCGCGCCCGCGGCGTGCCCGACGAGTTCGCGGCGTACCTTCTGCCCAACGCCGTCGCCATCCGCTTCACCGAGTCGGCCGACCTCCTGAACCTCCACCACAAGTTCGCCATGCGTCTCTGCTACAACGCTCAGGAAGAGATCTGGCGCGCCTCCCTCGACGAGGCCCTGCAGATCCGCGAGGCCAACCCCCGCATCGGCCCGTGGCTTCTGCCCCCGTGCACCCTGCGCCACCACGCCGGCGTGCGCCCCGTCTGTCCCGAGGGCGACCGCTTCTGCGGCGTCGTGGTGTGGAAGATGAATCAGGACGCTTACGTGAGGACTCTCTGAGGGCCCGATAGAGGGAGATTCACCGCCGATGCTCGTCCCCGTTCCGCCGCGCGGCAAGCCCGGGAATTCCGAAGACCCCGTCGTATCCGTTGCCGTGGTCCCCGTCGTTCGGCTGAAGGTCACGCTCCTCGAGCTCGTGCCCGCGACCTGGAGGCGTTTCCAGGCTCCGGCCAGCTTCACCCTGCGCCGCCTCCACACCGTGCTCCAGGGCGTGATGGGCTGGAAGGAATCGCCGGATCACGAGTTCCGGATCGGAGACGAGATCTACGGAATGCCGTCCGAGAGCCCCGCGGGCTTGAGGGATTCGCGCTGGATCGCCCTGCAGGATCTGGTCGCGCGCGGGACGCGGACGTTCTCCTACGAATACCAGCTCGCCTCGCGCTGGAAGCACCTCGTCCGCATCGAGGGCGTTTCCAGCGGAGACCCCGGCAATCAACGGCCGATCTGTCTGGCGGGCGCGCGCGCGTGCCCACCCGACGGGTGCGGCAGTCCGGACGCATACGTCGATCTGCTCGACGGCCGGCCCGGCACGGCCGACGATCCGAACTTCGACCCCGACACGTTCGATCTCGACGAGATCAACGCGGTCCTTGCCGCGATGAGGTTCTAGCCGGCTACGACGCCGCCGGCTTGCGCAGGGCCCGCCGCGCCTCGGCGATCTCGGGACGCGTCGAGCCGGCGACGACCTGGGCCAGAAGCTGCTCCCAGTACCGGCGGGCGCCCTGCGGATCCTTCGAGAGCCCCGCGGCGCGCGCGGCGCCGACCAGGCTGTTGAACCGGGCAGGCGCCTCGCGCAGCGATGCCTGGTATTCCACGAGGGCGTCGCCGGCCCGTCCTTCGAGCAGCAACATGTCGCCCAGCAGCTCGCGGGCCGGGAGCACGGCTCCCGGGGTCACGGGGTGCTTGCCGGTCTTGTCCTCCAGGTCCGCTCCCGCGCGGGCAAGCAGGACGGCCTCGTCCTTGCTGCCCTCGCCGTAGGCGATCCACGCCGCCGCCGCCAGCCGCATGGCCTCCACCTCGCTCGCCCACGCGTAACCCGGAGGCGGCGCCTTGGCCAGGGCGACCTGCACGTCCCGGAGCCTGGCGAGCGCGGCGCGGGCCCGGTCGGCCTGGCCCGAGCGCGCGGCGCCGATCGTTTGGGCGAAGTACGTCGTCGCGGGCGCGTACGGATAGCGTTCCCAGGGAAGCTCGGCCATCGGCAGGCGCAGCGCCGCGGCGCCCTTCCAGTCGCGGCGCTCGAGCGTCCACCGCGCGGGGATGGCCACGAGCGCGTACCCGGCGGCGAACTGGGCCTCGTCGAATTTCGTCGCCGCGACGGCTTCGTCGAACACCCCGCGCGCGTGCGCGTCGTCGCCGATCTGCAGGTACGCGTACTCGAGGTAATCCAGCGCGTGCATGGCGTCGAACGCGGCGGTCCCGGGATGACGCTCGGCCGCCAGACGCCGGGCCGCGTCGGCCGACGCGAGGTTCGAGGCGATGGACTCCTGCCACAGCCCGAGGCGCGTGAAGATGTGCGACGGCATGTGCAGCGCGTGCGGCGAGGCCGGAGCGATCTTCGCGTAGGAGCGCGCAGCCGGCAGCGCCTCGAGGGCGAGCGGCGGGTAATCGAAGGCGTGGATCATGTAGTGCGTGATGCCGGGGTGCCGGGGCTCCAACGGGAGGAGCGCGTTCAGGATCGCCGCCCCCTGCTTCTGCCTTGCGAAGGTCGGATCGCTCGAGGGCGCGCACAGGAGGAGCGCGTAGAAGATCGTGGCCTCGTGGTCGTCCGGAAATCGGCGTGACACCGCCAGGATGGCTTCTTCATAGGCCGCCGCCCGCACGGCGTGAGGCTGGTTCTGGGAGTCCCGGTAGAAAATGCCGATGGCGTCGATGTAGGCGCGTTCCCGCTCGGTCTGGCCTCCGATCTCGGCCGCCTTCTCCGCGGCGGTCCGCCCGGCGGCAAGCTCCGCCGCGTTCGGAGCGGCCCAGATGGGGTGGTAGTAGGTCATGGCGATTCCCCAGTACGCCATG
>DATMNJ010000368.1:0-2298 GCA_035569175.1 Thermoanaerobaculia bacterium
GGCGCCGCGCGCACGGACTTGATCCCCGACAGCCGGATCGAGTCGGCGAGCGAGACGCCCGACCCCGTGGACGTGTCCATGAGCAGCAGGCCGTTGCGCTTCTCGACGACCGCCGCGACGAGCGTCTTCGAAAGCCGGATGTCCTCGGCCGAGATCCCTTCGGCCACGCGCACCACGGCGGGCGCGAGCTCCCCGGTCGCCCGGGATTTCAGCAGAACGAGGCCGCGGTCGGGCTTGAGCGTCTCGAAGACCTTGTCCATGAGGAAGCCGAGCAGCTCGTCCACGGAGATGTCCCGGAGCAGCTCGACCGTCAGCTCGTTGACCACGCGCAGCGACTCGATGAGCTTGCTCAGCTGCTCGGCCGGCAGGCGCGGATCGGTCTCCGTCGCGTGGGCGCGCAGCAGCTCCGCCGATGCCTTCAGGATCGTGTTGTCGAGAGGGTCCTCGCCGCCGCCCTCGATGCGCACGCGGGTCGTCGACTCGGACTCGACCTTCAGCGTGACGCCGCCGACCGTGATGCGGTCGCCCGGCTTGAGGACCTGGACGGTCGTCAGCCTCTCGCCGTTCAAGAACGTGCCGTTGCGCGAGCCGAGGTCCTCGACCGTGAACCCGCCGTCGTTGGTGCGGACGATCCGGGAGTGCTGCCGCGAAAGCATCTTGTCGGAGATCGGCAGGTCGTTCATGGACGAGCGGCCAATCGTCGTCACCGGACGGTCGAGCGAGACCTTCCGCGCGGCCATTCCCGGGGCGGTGACGTAGAGGTAAAACACAGGTGTCCTTAGGGTTCGAGATTCTAACCCGCATATGATCCGGGCCGCGGCGCGACCGGCGAAACATGCCGGAAAGGCGGATTCCGGGCGGGGGGTTGCGCCCGGGGGCCCAAGTGCGTAGAATCCGCCGTCCCATGAAAGAGAAGATTCACCCCGAGCTCCACGAGGTCCTGGTCCACTGCGCCTGCGGCGAGACCTGGACGACCCGTTCCACGAAGAAGGAACTGCGCATCGAAATCTGCAGCAAGTGCCACCCCTTCTTCACGGGCAAGCAGAAGCTGATGGACTCGGCCGGCCGCGTCGAGCGCTTCCGGCAGCGGTACGCCAAGAAGGCCGCCGGCACCCCGGCCTAGCCGACTCACCCTTCGGGGATGCACCCCACCACCGGCGTCCGCCCTTTCCCTTCCGCCGCCCTCTAGCGGCCAGGTCCAACGTCCGTTGCGCCGACAGCCGAAGGCTGCCGGCTGAAGGCTCGCCATGTTCGAAAAACTGCAAGACATCCGCCGCAAGTACGACGAGGTGAAGGCCCGCCTCGCGGACCCGCAGTTCGTCCAGGACCACCGCGCCGTGCGCGATGCCCAGAAGACCCTGACGGAGCTCGAGCCCGTCGTGGCCAAGATCGGGGAGCAGCGCCAGATCCAGAAGGAGCTCGAGGGGGCCCGCGAGCTCGTCGAGTCCCTTTCGCCCGGCGAAGAGCTCTACCAGATGGCCTCCGCCGAGCGCGCCGCCCTGACCGAGCGGCTCGGCCGGATCGACCAGGACCTGAAGCTCCTGCTCCTGCCGAAGGACCCCAACGACGCCCGGAACGTGTTCCTCGAGATCCGGGCGGGCACCGGCGGCGACGAGGCCGCTCTCTTCGCGGCCGAGCTCTTCCGCATGTACGGGCGCTATGCCGAACGCATGCGCTGGAAGGTCGAGATCGTGGACCGGGACGACACGGGGATCGGCGGCATCAAAACGATCACCGCCCTGATCGAGGGCGAGGGCGCGTTCTCGAAGCTCAAGTACGAGAGCGGCGTTCACCGCGTCCAGCGGGTGCCGGCCACCGAATCCTCCGGCCGCATCCACACGTCCGCGGCCACCGTCGCGGTTCTCCCGGAGGCCGAGGACGTGGACGTCCGGGTCGAAGACAAGGACATCCGCGTCGACCGCTTCTGCGCCTCCGGGCCGGGCGGGCAGGGCGTCAACACGACGTACTCGGCGGTCCGCCTGACCCACCTGCCGACCGGCCTGGTCGTCCAGTGCCAGGACGAGCGCAGCCAGATCAAGAACAAGGCCAAGGCGATGCGTGTCCTGAAGGCCCGTCTCCTCGAGATCGAGCAGGCCAAGCAGGAGGGCGCGATCGCGGCCGAGCGCAAGAAGATGGTCGGCTCCGGCGACCGCTCGGAAAAGATCCGCACGTACAACTTTCCGCAGTCGCGCATCACCGATCACCGCATCGGCTTCACGACGCACCGGCTCCAGGACGTCCTCGACGGCAATCTCGACGAGCTCGTCGAGCCGATCTCGGCGCACTTCCAGGCGGAAC
>DATMNJ010000369.1:0-4456 GCA_035569175.1 Thermoanaerobaculia bacterium
GAGGGGAAACGATGATCGCTCGGCTGTGGCACGGAGCGGTGCCGGCCTCGCGGGCCGACGCCTACATGCTCTACCTCGAGGCGACGGGCCTGCCCGACTATCGCGCGACCCCGGGCAACCGCGGCGTGTCGGTCCTGCGGCGCCTGGAGGGCGAGGTCGCGCACTTCCTGCTCGTCACCCTGTGGGACTCGGCCGCGAGCATCCGAGCCTTCGCCGGGGACGAGATCGAACGCGCACGGTACTACCCCGAGGACACGGAGTTCCTTCTGGAGCTCGAGCCGACCGTCACCCACTACGAGGTCGTGTCCGGTCCCTGAGGCCGGGCGCGCGCCGCGGGCGCTGAGCTTGCCCGCCGCGGGACAACCCGAATAGACTCCCGGACTCTTCCGGGCTTCGAGGAGGATGCGCAATGTCTCTCGGCAAGCGAACGCTGGCAGAGTTTCTCGGGACCTTCTGGCTCGTGCTCGGGGGGTGCGGCAGCGCGGTCCTCGCGGCCGCCTTTCCGGGGCTCGGAATCGGCTTCGCGGGCGTCGCCCTGGCCTTCGGCTTGACGTTGCTGACGATGGCCTTCGCGATCGGCCCCATCTCCGGCTGCCACATCAATCCCGCGGTGACGGTCGGCCTAGTGGTCGGGAAACGGTTCCCGGCCTCCGAGCTCGTCCCCTATGTGGTTGCGCAGGTGCTGGGAGGAATCGCCGGCGCCGGCGTCCTCTTCCTGATCGCCAGCGGCAAGGCGGGTTTCGACCTCGCGGGCGGCTTCGCGTCCAACGGCTATGGCGAGCATTCGCCCGGCGGCTACTCCCTCCGGGCTGCGTTCGTGTGCGAGATCGTGATGACCTTCATGTTCCTGTTCGTCATCCTCGGATCGACGGCCAAACGCGCGGTGGCCGGGTTCGCGCCGATCCCGATCGGCCTGGCCCTGACGCTGATTCACCTCGTCAGCATCCCGGTCACGAACACGTCGGTCAACCCCGCGCGCAGCACGGGCCCGGCGCTCTTGGTGGGCGGCTGGGCAATCGGACAACTCTGGCTTTTCTGGGTGGCTCCGATCATCGGCGCGGCCCTTTCGGGAGTCGTGTACCGGACGTTTTTCGAGGATCGGTAGGTTCGATCATGAAAGTGTTCGTCACCGGCGCAGCCGGAACCCTGGGCTCGAGCGCGTCGTCCGCGTTCCGGCGCGCCGGCCACGAGGTCTGGGGTCTCGTCCGCACGGGGGAGAAAGCCCGGGCGCTGGCCCGCGAGGAGGTCCATCCGGTTCTGGGGGATCTCGACAGGCCGCAGTCCTATGCCTCCGCGGCCGCGGCCTGCTCGGTCCTCGTGCACGCGGCGGCGACCTACGGTCCCGACGCCTACGCCTTCGACCGGCGGGCTCTCGAGGGCCTGCTCGCGGTCTCCGGGGGCGGGCCGCGGCCGAAGACGGTGATCTACACCAGCGGAACCTGGGTGTACGGCAACACGGGAGACTGCCTGGTCGACGAGACGACGCCGGTCACACCCGCGGCGCACGTGGTCGAGCGTCCCAGGAGCGAGCAGATGGTCCTCGAGGCCGCCGGAGTCCGCGGAATTGTCCTGCGGCCGGGCTGCGTGTACGGGCGGCAGGGAAGCCTGACCTCCATCTGGTTCGAAAGCGCCATGAAGAAGCAGGGTCTGCGCGTCGTCGGAGACGGAAGCAGCCGGTGGGCCACGGTCCACCTCGACGATCTCGGTGACGCCTACGTGCGCGCCGCGGAGAGCGGCCTCTCCGGAGAGGTCTTCAACGTCACGGACCGCTCGCGCGCGACCGTCCTCGCGATGGCGCAGGCCGTGGCCCGCGCGACGGACTACGGAGGGACGATCGACGCGGTCCCGGTCGCGGAGGCCGCGAAGGGGATGGGGACGCTGGCCGAGTGTCTCGCTCTCGACCAGCACGTGGACGCACGCAAGGCGGTCCGGCTGCTCGGCTGGCAGCCGCGGCACGGGGGCTTTGCGGACGAAGTCGCGGAGTGTTTCGAGGCCTGGCGGGCCTGGCAGGTCTGACCCCTCAGGGCGACTGGCGGGCGGGAAGGCGGCCCCGGGCGAGCGTGACGGCCAGCCCGGCGAAGATGAGGAGTCCGGCGATCACCGTTTTCGCGGTGAGCGTCTCGCGGAGGATGACGATGGCGAGCACCGTCGCGATGAGGGGCTGCAGGAACACGTAGAACGCGACGCGGGATGCGTGCGTGCGGGCCAGCGCCCAGGCATTGAGCAGATAGGGAACCACCGTGGAAAAGACGACCACGCCCGCCAGGCAGCACCAGGCGAGGGCCGGCACCCGTGCGGGATGAAAGCGCAGGATCTCCGGAATCGCGAGAAGCGCGATCAGGATCGCGCCATATCGAAACACGGCGGCGGTGAAGGTCACCGCGCGATAGCGGGCGAGGATGGGCCGGGAGAGGACGAGGTAGAGCGAGTAAGACGCGGAATTGGCGAGCAGCAGCAGGTCGCCCCGGAACGAGTCGCTGGACAGGTCGAAGCGCTGGGCATTGAGCAACGCGAGCGCGCCGGCGCCGGCGAGAAACAGGCCCAGCGCGGGCAGGGCGGTCAGCCGTTCCCGTCCGAGCGCCACCGCCGCGGCGAGCGTGAAGACCGGGATCGTGGCCGTCAGGATGGTCGTGTTGATCGCCGTCGTCAGGAAGAGGCCGAGGATGAAGAGCACCTGGTTGAACGAGACGCCGAGCAGAGCGTAGCGGAAGATCCTCGCGCGGTCGTCGGCACGGATCGGCTCGGGCGCCTGGGTGCGCCGCAGGCCCTCGAGCAGGAGCGCCGCCGCTCCGACGCGCAGGGCGGCGAAGAGCAGCGGCGGGATCGCGCCGAGCGCCAGTTTGCCGAGGATCGGAAACAGGGCGAACCCGGTCTGGGCCCCCGCGAGCGCCAGGTGGACCTCCCACCAGCGCGCCTTGGAGCCCCGGCTCACGCGAAGGGGAGCGGTCCGACGATGGCCGCCGGGCCGCCGACCCCGCCGAGCACGGCGCCATCCTCGACGTCCCGGGCGGCGAACCCGAGGCCGATCGGTCCGAAGCGCGGCGACTCGACGGAGCTCGTGACGCGGCCGAGCTCGTGGCCCGCCTTCTCCGGGTCCGGGAAGACCGTTTCCGCGGGAACGGCGCCGCCGGGAAATCGGAAGCCCACGAGGCGGCGGCTCACGCGGCCGTACGTGCGCAGCCGCGCGACGATTTCCTGTCCCACGTAGCAGCCCTTCGTCGTCGAGATCGCGCTCTCGAGGCCGAGCTCGTCGGGCAGGTTGGTCTCATCGGCGTCGCGACCGTAGCGCGGCCGTCCCGACTCGACGCGCAGGGCCTCGGCGGAGGTCTCGGAAAGCGGTACGGAGCCGGCGTCCGCGAGGGCGCGGAGGAGGCCCCCGCGGGCGGACTCCGGGACGAGCGCTCCCGCCGCGATCTCTCCCTCGGCAGGAAGGCGGACGACTGCCCCGGGCAGCTCCAGACTCGGCGCCGCGGGCCCGTAGAGAGCGAGCAGAGCGAACTCCGGCGTCGCATCCGTCAGGGACACCTTCGAGAGGACCGCGTAGCGGGAGAGGTGCGCCAAGACCGCGCCGCGCCGCTCGGCCGGGACGAGGAGGAGAAGCCGCTCCGGCTCGGCGGCGAGCCACCCGAAGTAGAGGAGCTTTCCCTTGGGCGTGAGCCCGGCCGCGCGGCGCGCCTGCCCGTTCTCGAGGCCGCGAACGTCCTGGGTGAGCTGGCCCTGCAGGAACGCGGCACGATCGGCTCCCGCGACCGCGAGGACGCCCATCGGACGCTCACGGTGAGCGAGCCGGGCCAATGCCGCCGCGTAATCCGGCGGCGCGCCGGCTCCCGCACCCCGGGGCGTCATCACGCGCCGGTCTTACTTCGGGATGATCTCGGCACGCACCCGCACCTTGGGCGCTTCGGCGGCATCGATCGTCCGCATGCGCGCCGAGACCCGGATCGAGTCGTCGATCTTGCCCGCGTCGACGCTCCCGCTCCGGTCACCGTCCTTGAGGACCTTCCCGTTCTTGTCGAGGATCTCGATCCACAGGCGGACCTTGCAGTCGCGCGAGCCGCGGTTGTCGACACGGAATTCCCACCAGAGCCACGAGTGGTCATCGGGGTCCTTCGAGCGGGCCTTCTCGATGTCCTCGCTGGAAGGGTAGTTGCGCACCTCGACGCCCTGGATCGTGCACTTCTGGTAGGTCCAGCCGAGGGTCGCCTCGCCCCGGCGCGGGAAAGGAATGGTCTTCTCGAAGTGGCCGTCTTCGGCGCGTGCGGCTGCGGCCGCGAGCAGAATCGCCGCTGCCACGAGAAAGCGTCCTTTCATGGTCACCTCCTGATGGGATCGAGAGCGTATCATTGCGCCGTGACCGCCCCGGACGATCGGCCCGAGCTCCACGTCATCGATGTCTTCATGATGTCGATCAAATGCGGCAATTGCGACGGCTACCAAACCATCGTGAAATTCGACA
>DATMNJ010000370.1:0-6273 GCA_035569175.1 Thermoanaerobaculia bacterium
GCACGGCGCCGGGCGTGATGCGGCCGAGGTGCTCGAGCGTCCGAACGACTCCGATCGTGCCGTGGCCGCACATCCACAGGGGCCCCACGTTGTCGAAGAACACGACGCCCGCGGCGGCGCCGCGCGACACGGGCGGCGTCAGCAGCGCGCCGACGAGCGCGGCGTGGCCGCGGGGCTCGAGGATCGCGCCGCGCCACAGCCGGCCGAACCGGCGGTCGAGCTCCTCGCGCCGGCCCTCCATCGTCGGCGCCTCGAGCTCGGGCCAGCCGCCGATGACGACGCGCGTCGGTTCGCCCTCCGTGTGGGAATCGACGACCTCGAGGGTTTCGGGAAGCCCGCCGGGCTTCACAGCGACTCCCGCGTGAGGCCTCCGTCCACCAGCCGCCAGATGCCGCGCGGGTTGGCGTCCTGAAGCTCCTCGGGCAGGGCGCTCTGCGGAAAGTCCTGGTAACAGACCGGCCGCGCGAAGCGCTCGATCGCGGCGGTGCCGACCGACGTCGAGCGCGAGTCGGTCGTGGCCGGATAGGGGCCGCCATGGTGCATGGCGTGGCAGACCTCGACCCCGGTCGGGAACCCGTTGAAGACCAGCCGCCCGACCCGGCGCCGCAGGATCACAACGAGCTCGGAGAATTCGACGAGGTCCTTCTCGTTCGCGTGAATCGTCGCCGTCAGGTGGCCGTGCAGCGCCCGAGCGAGCTGCAGCATCTCCGGCCGCGAGGCGCAGCGCACGCCCAGGGTCGCCGGGCCGAAGATCTCGTCGCGCAGTCGCGGGCTGTTCGCCCAGGCGCGCGCATCGGTCAGAAGCAGGGCGGCCGGTGCTTCGGTGTCCGGATGCGCACCCTGGCCCGCGGCGCGCGCGGCGATCTCGACTCCGTCGGTTCGGGCGACGTCGCCGACGCCGCGGTCGTAGGCCGCCTTGACGCCGGCATGCACCATCGTTCCGGGAGGGGTCGCCGCGAGCCCGTCGCCCGTCTCCTTCAGGAACGCGTTCGCGGCCGGCGAGTCGATGACGAACACGAGCCCCGGGTTCGTGCAGAACTGGCCGGCCCCTTGCGTGACCGAGGCCGCGAGGCCCCTCGCGATCGCGGCGGCGCGTTCGGCAATCGCCCCGGGCAGGACGAACACGGGGTTCGACGATCCCATCTCGGCAAAGACGGGGATCGGCTCCGGGCGCAGCGCCGCGGCGTCGAAGAGCGTGCGGCCCGCGACGAGCGAGCCGGTGAACCCGACGGCCCGGATGGACGGATGGGTGACCAGCGTGATGCCGACCTCGGGCGAGGCGCCGTGCACCATGCCGAAGACGCCCTCGGGCATGCGCGTCTCGCGCGCCGCGGTTCGGATCGCCGACGCGACGAGCTCCGACGTGCCCGGATGCCCCGGGTGCGCCTTCACGACCACGGGGCAGCCCGCGGCGAAGGCGGAGATCGTGTCGCCGCCGGCGACCGAGAAGGCGAGGGGGAAGTTGGACGCGCCGAAGACCGCGACGGGGCCCAGGCCCACGAGCAGGCGCCGGATGTCGGGCCGGGCCTGCGGCTTGCGGTCGGGCAGCGCGCGGTCGATCCGCGCCCCGACCCAGGAGCCTTCCTCGATCAGGCCGGCGAAGAGAAGAATCTGGCTCGCCGTCCGGGCCCTCTCGCTCTCGAGGCGCGCCGACGGCAGGCCAGTCTCGGCGCCGGCGCGCTCGAGGAGCCGGTCCCCCAGGGCCAGGATCTGCTGCGCGATCGCGCGCAGGAACTCCGCGCGCCGGGCCGGCTCCAGCGCCGCGTAGGCCTCGAACGCGCGCTCGGCGGCGCGTGCCGCGGCATCGATCTCGCCCGCCGTGGCTTCCGGGAACTCCCCGTCGAGCGGCTCGCCCGTCGCCGGGTTCTTCGCACGGAACGTGGCCCGGACGGCGGTGCTCACGAGGCCTTCCGTTCGGCCACCCACGCCCGCACCTGCTCCACGAGCACGGGCAGCGGGACGGCGCCGCTGCCGAGAACGACGTCGTGGAACCCGCGCAGGTCGAAGCGCGGCCCCAGCGTCGCCTCCGCGTCCCGCCGCAGCTCCCGGATCTTCAACTCGCCCATCTTGTAGCAGAGCGCCTGCCCCGGCCACGCGATGTATCGGTCGATCTCGGTGCGCACCTCGTGGGTCGAGAGGGCCGTGTGCGACTCGAGATAGTCGACGGCTTCCTCGCGGGTCCACCCCTTCGCATGGATCCCGGTGTCCACGACGAGGCGGCACGCGCGCCACATCTCGTAGCTCAAGCGGCCGAAATCGCTGTACGGATCGCGGTAGAAGCCGGCCTCGAGGCCGAGCCACTCGGCGTAGAGCGCCCAGCCCTCGATGAACGCCCCGACGCCGGAAAAGCGGCGGAACTCCGGCAGCCCCGTCAGCTCCTGCTGGAGGGCGATCTGGAGGTGGTGTCCCGGGACTGCCTCGTGGAGCGTCAGGGCCTCCAGCGTGTAGAGCGGCCGCTTGTCGAGGGCGTAGGTGTTGACCCAGTATTCGCCGGCGCGCGTGCCGCCGACCGGCGCCTCGATGTAGCGGCCGCCGGTGTACTTGGGCGCCAGGTGCGCCGGGACGGGCTCGATGCCGTAGGGCAGCCGCGGCAGCTTGCCGAAGAGGGACGGGAGGCGGCCGTCCATGCGCTTGGCGATGTACGACGCGTCCTTGAGAAGGTCCTCGCCGGTCTTCGCGTAGAACCGGGGGTCGGTGCGCAGAAAGGTCAGGAAGGCCGCGAAGTTTCCCTGGAAGTCCGTCTTCGCCATGACGGCGTCCATCTCGGCGCGCAGGCGCAGGACCTCCTGGCGGCCGATCTCGTGAACCTGGTCCACGGTCACGTCGAGCGTGGTGAAGCTCTTGACGAGGTGCGCGTAGTATTCGCGCCCGCGCGGCAGCGCGGAGGCGCCGATCGTGGTCCGCGCGCGCGGGGCGTACTCGGTTCTCATGAAGTCGGCAAGGGCGCGGTACCCGGCGACCGCCCCGTCGAGGACGGCGCGCCGGCCGGCCGCCGTCAGGCGCGCCTGCTCGGCCGCCGGAACGCCGGGCGGGTAGGCCCGGAAGGGAGCGAAGAAGACACTCTTTTCCGGGGCCGTGACGACGTGAGTGGTCATCGTGACGTCGTACCCCTCGAGCGCGATGCGCGGCACCGTGAATCCCGCCGCGAGCCCCTCGCGCATCAGCGCGATCTCGTCGGCCACGTATTTCGGAAAGGCATTCAAGCGGGCGATGTAGTTCTCGTAATCCTTCGGCGTTGCGAACGGCATCCGGTCCGGCAGCTCGGCGAAGTCGGTGTGAAAGCCGCTGTCCGAGTTGATGGGGATGCGGTACGCGCCGAACTCGAAGTCCGCGACCGCGTCCGACAGCTCCCGCGCGAACATCTCGGCGCTGACCCGCTCGGATGCCGAGAGCGCCGAGCGGTCGACACCCTTCAACTTCACGAGCGAGGCTCCGTCGTGGGCCGCCCGGCGGGCGAGGTCGGCATGCGTCATGGAGGGCAGCCGGTCGTCGTACCGGTGGTCGCCCGCCGACGTCGCGAAGAGCGGGTTCTCGGCCAGCCGGAACGCCCAGTCCTCGTCGAAGAGCTCCTGGAGCTGCGCGGAGGGAGACTCGGCGCGAAGCCGGGACGAGACGGCCAGGGCGAACACGATCAAGGCAAGTCCAAGCACGCGCACGACAGGCGCGGATGGTAGCAGACGGCCGGCCGTCCCCGTCTTTTCTCTATCCTCCGAGCTGCTGCTTGAGCGACGCGATCTGCGATTCGGACCGCTGCCCCGGCGGCAGGGCCTCGGCGAACGACAGCGCGTCTTCGAGAGTCTTGCGCGCGGCGGCCGCGTCGCCCATCGCCTTGTAGATGTCGGCGCGCACCGCGAGCACCCGAAGCTTCCGCGGGCCGTACACCTTCGCGAGGGCCTCGTCCGAGGCCGCGAGCGCGGCGTCGTACTTTTGCACCTTCAGGTACACGAGCGCCAGGCGCGCCGGCGGGTTGTAGTCCTCGGGAAACTCCCTGGCCGACTTCTCGAGCATCGGAATCGCCTTCGCGATTTCGCCGGCCGCCTCGAAGGCGCTCAGCCGGTCCGGGTCGAGGGCCGTCCACTGCTCCGGCGTCTTCGCGGCCGCCGCCGCCCGGTCGAGATCCGCCACCCACTCGCGGGCGAGACGGTCGGCTCCCTCGGCGTCGTTCGCGTCGCGCCGCACGTCCACGAGCGAGCTGTAGAGGGCCGACCGGTCGTCCGCGACGAGGTGGAGCTTCGGATCGGCGAGGACGGCGCTCGCGTCCCTCTCGAACTCCGCGACGCTCGCGGCCTTGCCCGGCGCGTCGGGCGCCAGGCCCAGGGCGCAGTCGAGGCCGCTTCCGGCCACGACCGCCGCCGCCGGCGTGTGCCGGACCGCCGGCATGGCCGCGCGGGCGACCGCGACGCATTCGGCCGGCTGCTTCGAGACCGACAGGCTGAAGAGCAGTGCCTCCACCGTGCGCGGGTAGGACGGCGCGCTCTTCGGCATCGCCTTCAGAGCGTCCCGGTAAGCCGGGATCGACTCCGCGTACTTGCCTTCGGAGTAGAGCGCGTCGGCTCGCGCCAGCGCCTGCGCCGGCTTCCCCCGCGAAGAGCCGCCCGCTTCGTCGAACAGCGTTCCGAGCTCGGCGACGGTGGCGCCTCCGACCCAGCGCAGCGTGATCTCTTCCTTCGCCGAATCGATGACGTAGAACGAGGGCCACGCCCGGATGGGGTACTTCTTCGCGAAGGCAGCGTTCTGCGCCTTCTCCGTATCGATCGAGAGCCAGACGAACTGTCCGGCGTGCTTCGCGAGGGCCTTATCCGTGAAGACGAAGGCTCTCATCGAGCGGCACGTGTGTCACCAGGGCGCCCAGGCCTCGGCGAAGATCGGCAGCTTCTTCGCCTTCGCCTCGGCCAGCGCGCGGCCGTAGTCGTCCTCGATCCAGGGCAGGACCGACTTGCCGGCAGGTGCGGGCGAGGCCGCACTCGCGACGGCCGAGGTCAGAGCGAACAGCACGGGGGCCAATCGGGTCATTCGCATACCCAGATCCTACGCCGGATTGGCCCGAGAGCGATAAACTCCGGCCACCAGAAGGAGGACCGAGAATGAAGATGCTCTGTCGTCTCACGCTCGCGGCGGCCCTCGCGGCCGTCCTTGCGGCGCCGGCCGCCGCCCAGGACAAGAAGAAGGCCGCCGACGAGAAGGCGGCCATGGAAGCCTGGCAGAAGGCCATGACGCCCGGGGACGGGCAGAAGAAGCTCGAGCCGCTGGTCGGGACGTTCGACGCCAAGGTGCGGACCTGGATGGACCCGTCGCGGCCGCCCGACGACACCGTCGGCGCCTCCGTCAACACTTGGGTTCTCGGCGACCGCTACGTTCAGGTGAAGTACGAGGGGGTTTTCCTCGGCGAGACCTTCAGCGGCATCGGCTACACCGGTTACGACAACGTCTCGAAGAAGTACCAGTCGGCGTGGATGGACACCGGGAGCACCGGGATGATGCTCGCGACCGGAAGTTTCGACGCGGCCGGCAAGGTCCTCTCGCTGAAGGGGACGACGAGCGACCCGGTGACCGGCAAGCCCACGTCGGCCGACCAGAAGATCTCGATCACCGACAACGACCACTACATGATCGAGCTGTGGGGCAAGACGACCGACGGCAAGACCTACAAGATGATGGAGATCCAGTACACGCGCAAGAAGTAGTGCGGGTCAACGGCCGGGTCCACCCCCGTCCGCAACGAGTCGATTTCGACGTGGAGCCGACATGAACGCCATGCGCAAGGCCCTCTGTCTCGTCCTCGCTTTCGTGCTCTCGACCCTTTCGGCGACTCCCCTGGCGGCGCAGGCGCCGGCCGGCGTTTCCGCGCCGGCGGCGAGCGCGATCGATCCGTGGCCGCGGCAGATCAAGAACGGTGGCGACACGTTCCTCATCTACCAGCCGCAGCTGGACAGCTGGTCGGGAACGTCTCTCGAGGGACACTCGGCCGTGTCCGTTCAGACCAGCGGCGCCAAGGACCCGACCTTCGGCGTCATCTGGTTCACGGCGCGGACCGACGTGGACAAGGTCAACCGTGTCGTCTTCCTCGAAGACCTGAACATCACGCGGGTCAGCTTCCCGTCGGCGCCGGGCAAGGCCGCCGCGTGGCAGGCGGCGCTCCAGGAAGACGAGAAGGGCAAGAAATCGAAGGCGATCGCTCTCGACCGCCTCGAGGCGGACCTCGGGATCGTCAAGGAGCGCAAGGTCGGCGAGGCGCGGCCCCTGAACAACGCGCCGCCGCAGATCATCTTCTCG
>DATMNJ010000371.1:0-5612 GCA_035569175.1 Thermoanaerobaculia bacterium
CGGGCATGGGACAATGAAACGTACCACAGCGCGCGGCCCGGGTTTGACTTGGGCCGACCCCAAAAACATAATCCCGCCGCCCCAATGCCCAACACAATCAAGACCATTCTCGTCGGGAAGGCGAGGGACCCGATGGACCCCCGCGTCTTCCACAGCGTCACGCTGGCCGCCTTCCTCGCCTGGGTGGGCCTGGGCGCGGACGGCCTGTCCTCCTCCGCCTACGGCCCCGAGGAAGCCTTCAAGGCGCTCGGCTCGCACGCCTACCTCTCCGTGTTCCTCGCGTTGATGATCGCGGCGACCGTCCTCATCATCTCGGCCTGCTACAGCAAGGTGATCGAGCTCTTCCCGGGCGGCGGCGGCGGCTACCTCGTCGCGACGAAACTCCTGGGGCCGCGCTTCGGCGTGGTCTCCGGCTGTGCGCTCATCTTCGACTACGTCCTGACGATCTCGACGTCGGTGGCTGCCGGCGTGGACCAGATCTTCAGCATCCTGCCGGAAAGCTGGAGCCCCACCCGGTTCTTCTTCAAGTTCGTCGTCCTCGGCGTGCTCATCATCCTCAATCTGCGCGGCGTCAAGGAGAGCGTCCAGATCCTGGTCCCGATCTTCCTCGTTTTCGTCGGGACCCACTTCCTGATGATCGTCGTCGCCGTCGGCACCCACTTCACGCAGCTGCCCGGGATCTATTCCGGCGCGGTGCGCGAGGCCGGAGCCACCGCGGCCGAGATCGGCTTCATTCCGATGCTCTTCATCATGCTGCGCGCCTACTCCCTCGGCGCCGGCGCGTACACGGGCATCGAGGCGGTCTCCAACGGGGTCCAGATCCTGCGCGAGCCCAAGGTCCCCAATGCCAAGCGCACGATGCTCTACATGGCCGTCTCGCTCGCCTTCACGGCCTCGGGCATCATCCTCGGCTACCTCTTGACCGGCGCGCGCCCGCATCACGCGAAGGTCATGAACGCCATCCTCGCTCAGAACGTTTTCGGCGCGTGGGTCATCGGCGGCTTTGCCGTCGGCAAGCTTCTCGTGATCCTGACCCTCATCGCGGCCGGCGCGATCCTGTTTGTCGCGGCGCAAACCGGCTTTCTCGACGGCCCCCGCATCCTCGCCAACATGGCCGTCGACTCCTGGGTTCCCCGGCGCTTCGCTCAGCTGTCCGATCGCCTGGTGACCAACAACGGCATCTTCCTGATGGGCTTCGCCGCCATCGCCACGCTCTGGTACACGCACGGATCCGTCTCGAGCCTGCTCGTCATGTACGCGATCAACGTCTTCGTGACGTTCAGCCTGACGCTCATCGGCATGACGCGACACTGGCTCGAGGAGCGCGGACGCGACGCGGCCTGGAAGAAGGGGCTGCTCCTCCACGGCTCGGGCGCCATCCTCTGCATCGGGATCCTGATCATCACGATCTACGAGAAGGCGTTCGAGGGAGGCTGGATGACCATCGTCGTCACGGCCCTGCTCGTCAGCCTCGCCTTCCTGATCAAGCGGCACTACCTGCGCGTCCGCGAGCAGCTGCGCAGGCTCGACGAGCAACTGCTCGACATTCCCGTCCGAAAGCACGAGCACGAGGCGGGCCAGATCCGCCGCGACGAGCCCGTCGCCGTGATGCTCGTCAACGGCTTCTCCGGTCTCGGAGTTCACACCGTCCTGTCCGTTCAGACCCTCTTTCCCCACCAGTACAAGAGCTACGTCTTCGTCTCGGTCGGCGTGATCGACTCGGCGATCTTCAAGGGCCAGGCCGAGATCGAAGCGCTCAGGACGCACACCGTCGAGGACCTCGAGAAGTACGTGGAGTTCGCCCACAAGCTCGGCTTCAAGGCGGAGTATCGCTTCATGATCGGAACCGAAGCCGTCCAGTCCGTGGTCGAAGTCTGCGAGGACGTCCGCAAGGAGTTTCCCCGCTCGATCTTCTATCTGGGCCAGCTCGTCTTCGAGAACGACCGCTTCTACTACCGGCTCCTCCACAACGAGACGGCCTTCGGCATCCAGCGGCGCCTCCAGTTCGCCGGACTCCAGGCCGTCGTGCTGCCCATCCGCGTCCTCGAGCCGAGGAAGAAGGCCTCCTAGGACCTACTCCGGGCGCAGGGCGCGGGTCATGAGCCGGTCCACGGCCTCGCGCGCCGGGACTCCCCCGTAGAGCACCTGGACGACCGCATCGGCAATCGGGGATTCCACGGCGGCCGATCCCGCCAGGCGCGGGACGGCCAGGCAGGTCCGCGCGCCCTCGGCCACCTCCGGCAACTCGACCAGCACGTCGACGAGCTGGCGGCCCCTGCCGATCTGCTCGCCGACGAAGCGGTTGCGCGACTGGGAGCCGGTGCAGGTCAGCATCAGGTCGCCGATTCCGGCGAGCCCCTGCACCGTGCGGTCCTGTCCCCCCTGCGAGCGGACGATCCGGCCGATCTCCGTCAGGCCCCGGGTCACGAGCGCCGCCAGCGTGTTGGGGCCGAAGCCGAGGCCCGAGACGATCCCGGCCGCGATCGCGACGACGTTCTTGAGCGCGCCCGCGAGCTCGACGCCGACGAGATCGTCGGAGCGGTAGAGGCGAAACGTGGCGCTCGACAGCGACGCCTGGAGCGCCTCCACCGCCGACGCGTCGTGCGAGGCGATGACGGCCGCCGTGGGGTCGCCCTTGGCCACGCCCTCCGCAAACGTCGGCCCCGACAGCGCCGCGACCGCGGCCTCGGGGTACTTCTCGTGGAGGATCTCGGACATCCGCTTGAGCGATTCCGGCTCGATGCCCTTGCCGGTCGAGACGAACCGGAGGCCCCGGCCCGTTCCGCCCGGCGAGAGCTCGAGGAGCGGCCGCAGCGACGCGCAGGGAACCGCCACGAGCAGCGTGCTCCCGAAGGCGAACGCCTCGCCGAGGTCCGCGCTGACCCGCGTGGCCGGAGGGATCGGATACCCCGCCAGGCGCCGGGGGTGGCGGCCGTCCGCCTCGATGCGGGCGGCGACCTCGGGGTCCCGGCCCCAGAGCATCACGTCGTGCCCGGAGCGGGCGAGCTCGATCGCGAGGGCCGTTCCCCACGACCCCGCACCGAGGATCGCGACGCGTTCCTTCACTTCTGTCCCAGCTTGCGTTCGGTCCCGTCGGCCAGGCGCCTCAGGTTCGCGCGGTGCTTCACGACGATGAGGACCGCGGTCGCCGCCGCCGCGAGGACGACCGGATTGCTCGCGTGGAAGAGGCCCCCGGCGATCGGCGGGAGCAGGACCAGGCCCACGACCGAGCCCAGAGACACGTAGCGGGTGACCGCCACGATGGCGACGAAGAGCGCGACGCACACGAGCGTCGGCCAGGGGGCGAGAACCGCGAAGGCCCCGACGGCGGTCGCGACGCCCTTCCCGCCGCGAAAGCCGTAGTAGATCGGAAACACGTGGCCCAGGATGGCCGCAAACCCCGCCGCCGCCGCGTAGCGGGGGTCGGCCGTGGCGAGGCGAACGAGCAGGACCGCCGCGGCGCCCTTGGCGATGTCGAGCACGGCGACGGCGAGGGCCAAACCCTTGCCGTGCGCGCGCAGCACGTTCGTCGCGCCGGCGTTGCCCGATCCCTCCGCCCGGATGTCCTTGCCGGTCGCCCGGCGGACCAGGAGCACCGCGAAGGAAATGGACCCCAGCAGGTATCCCGCGCCGACGAGCAGCGCCGCCAACGGGTTCACGCCGGCGTCTCCTGCCCCGCGAGGTAGCGCCGGAGAAGCTCCAGCGCCTGGACGGAGGCCGCCCGGCGGATGACGGAGCGGTCGCCGCCGAAGAGCCGCTTCTTCCCGATCGCTGCGTCCCCGCGATCGGCCAGCCCGAAGTGCACGGTGCCCACGGGCTTCTCGGCCGATCCCCCGTCGGGGCCCGCAATGCCCGTGACCGACACGGCGACGTCCGCATCGAACCGCGCCCGCGCGCCCCGGGCCATGGCGAGCGCCGCCTCTTGCGACACGGCGCCGGCCGCCCGCAGGATCCCCGGATCCACGCCGAGCAGGCCCTCCTTGGCGGCGTTCGCGTACGTGACGACCGACCCCAGGAAGTACCGGCTCGAGCCCGGGACGTCCGTCACGAGGGAGGCGACCATGCCCCCGGTGCAGGACTCGGCCAACGCGAGGGTGCGGCCGGTCTCGCGGAGCAGGCGGCCGACGACGCGGGCGAGATCCTCGGCGTCCTCGCCGAAGATGCGCGGGCCCAGGACCTCGCGAAAATCCGCCTCCATGGCCGCGAGCTTCGCTTGCGCCGCGTCGGGCGCTCCTCGCACCGCGAGGTGGAGCTGCACTTCTCCGGGCGAGGCCAGGATCGTGACCGGGTCGTCCTTCCACTTCGCGTAGACCGGCGCGACGAGCTCCTCGACGGCGGACTCTCCCATCCCGGCGATCCGGAGCACGCGCCGGCGGCCCACCACGCCGGCGGCCCGCTCGAGCAGAACGGGCAGGACGCTCGACTCCATGATCTCCCGCATCTCCGACGGCACGCCGGGCAGGATGATGACCTCGACCCCGCCGCGTTCGACCCAGAACCCGGGAGCCGTTCCGCGCGGATTCTCGAGAACCTTCGCGCCCGCGAGGAAGTCCGCCTGCTTCGCATTACAGGCTGGCATCTCGAAGCCTCGCCGCGCGAACCGGTGGCGCATCTTCTCGAGAAACACCTCGTTGCGCTCGAGCCGCACGCCGAGCCACGCGGCGATGGCCGCCACGGTCACGTCGTCGGCCGTCGGGCCGAGGCCGCCCGTCGTGAAGACGTACCGGACCGACCTGGCCATGAAGGACAATTCCTCGGCGATCAAGGCCGGGTCGTCGCCGACGACGGACTTGCGCACGACCGGGATGCCGAGCTCCTCGAGCCGGGCCGAGAGCCAGAGCGAGTTGGTGTCCTGCCGCAGCGGTCCGAGCATCTCGCTGCCGATCGCGACGATGGCTGCCGCCGCCGCGGCGGTCTCCGTCACGACGGCCGCGGAGCGGGGCTCTCCGCCTCTTCCGAAAGCCGGCCCCACTCTTCCACGAGCGCGTCGAGCTCGTCCTTCCGGGCGAGCTTCTGCTTCGAGAGCTCGTGCGCCGCCACGGGACCGAGCGTCAGGGCCTCCTCCCAGAGGCGCGTCTCGAGGGCCTCGACCTCGGCTTCGAGAGCGGAGATCCGCTCCTCGAGCGTCTTGATGCGGCGGCGCTTCTTCGCGGCCTCTTTGTCGCGGTCGTCCTGCGTGGGCGACCGCCTCGCGGGAGGAGAGGCCGGTCGCGCTGCCGCCGGTGGCGCGGCCGCAGCGGGCGCCGGCGCCGGAGTCGGCAGGGCCGGCGACTCCTGTGCCTTCGGGAGCGGCTCCGGCCGGCGCCGTCGCTCGGCGCGGGCATCCGCGGTCTCGGAATAGTTGCCGGACATCAGCACCGCGCGGCCGTCCCGCAGGTCGATGACGCGCGTCGCCAGGCGGTCGATGAAGGCGCGGTCGTGCGACACGAACACAATCGAGCCCGGAAAGTCCTCCAGCGACTCCTCGAGCGCCTCGCGCGAATCGAGGTCGAGGTGGTTGGTCGGCTCATCGAGAAGCAGGAGGTTGTGCCTCTGCTTCATCACGACGGCGAGGGTCAGCCGCCCCTTTTCGCCACCCGAGAGCCCGTCGATCTTAGAGAACACGTCGTCGC
>DATMNJ010000372.1:0-9210 GCA_035569175.1 Thermoanaerobaculia bacterium
ACTCGACCGAGACGTCGGTCCCGTTCTACCCGATCCCCGACGAGGCGATCACACAGCCGCACTGGATCGAGGGCGGCGACCCCGGCAACATCGACGACACCGGGTCGATCGACCGCCACATGCTGATCGTGGACCGCGACAACCGCACCCTCTACGAGCTCTACAACGTCTTCTGGGACGGTTCGCAATGGACGGCCTACTCGGGCGCCTTCTTCGACCTGAAGACGAACGACCGCAGGCCCGACGGCTGGACGTCGGCGGACGCCGCGGGCCTCGACATCCTGCCGGGCCTCGTGCGCTACGACGAGGTGTACGGCCCCGACGAGATTCGCCACGCGTTCCGCTTCACGACACGGCACACGAACGGGTACTCCTATCCGGCCTCGCACCTGGCGGGCTTCCAGGACCCGCCCGCGCCCCCGATGGGCGCCCGCCTGCGGCTGAAGGCGGGCACGGACATCTCGGGTTTCGCGCCCGAGATCCAGAAGATCTTTCGGGCGATGAAGACCTACGGACTGATCCTCGCCGATAACGGGACCGACATGTACATCGGCGGCACGTGGGACGACCGGTGGGACAACGACGTCCTCAACCCCGCCTTCGGCTCGCTCCACGCCTCCGACTTCGAGGTCGTCGAGCTCGGCTGGCAGCCGCCGCTCGCGCCGGCTCTCGCCGTGGACGCGCGCGCGGGCGGCTCCTCGAACCAGAACGGGATCCTCGAGCCGGGCGAAACGGTCATCGTCGAGCCGTCCTGGGAGAACCCGCCCTCGGCCTCGGCCATGCTCGCCGGCGTGGCGTCGGCCTTCACCGGGCCGGCGGGGGCGACGTACACGATCACCGACGCCTCGGCCGCATATGGTTCGCCCGCGTCGGGCGCGCCCGTGAGCTGCTTCGACGCGACGGGCAATTGTTTCGCCCTCGCGCTCTCGACTCCGGCGACGCGTCCGGCGACGCACTGGGACGCGGCGTTCACGGAGACGGTCAACGGGACCGCGGCGAAAACCTGGACGCTCCACGTCGGAGGCAGCTTCGGCGACGTTCCCGTATCGAGTCCCTTCTACACGAAGATCGAGACGCTCGTCCACGCCGGCGTCACGGCGGGCTGCAGCGGGGGCAACTACTGTCCGGGATCCTCGGTCACCCGCGCGCAGATGGCGGTCTTTCTTCTGAAGGGCAAGCTCGGCGACGTGTACTCTCCGCCGGCCGGCACGGGAACACGCTTTGCGGACGTGCCGCCGGGCTCCTTCGCGCTCGACTGGATCGAGGACCTGGCGGGCAGCGGCTTCACCGCCGGATGCGACCCCATTCTCTATTGTCCCGACCGCTCCGTGACCCGCGCGCAGATGGCGGTCTTTCTCCTGAAGGCGAAGCACGGCAGCGCGTACACGCCGCCCCCGGCCTCCGGGGTCTTCGGCGACGTCCCGATTTCGAGCAACTTCGCGCCCTGGATCGAGGAACTCGCGTTCGAGGGCATCACCGTGGGCTGCGGCGGGGGCAACTACTGCCCCGACGCCGCCAACACGCGGGCACAGATGGCGGCCTTCCTCGACGCCACGTTCGGGTTGACGCTCTACGGCCCGTAGGGTTCCCGCTTCCGCTTGCCCCGCCGGTACACGGCCACTCCCGCGGCGAGCATCACGGCTGTCAGCCCCACCACCTTCACGACCGCGAAGATCTTGTTGGGGTCGTCCTCGGCGGGGAAGAGCGAGAGGCCGATGGAGGCAATCGTCGTCACGAGCCCGACGACTCCGAACAGGGCAACGGCGGGGCCGCCGCCGGGGATGCGGAAGCCGGGGCCCCGGGCGTCGCCGCGCAGCTTGATCGCGGCCGCGAAGAGATACAGGAACGGGATGAAATACCAGATGATCGTCATGCTGACGAGGGCGTCGTAGGCGCCGCGCACCGACGTGCCCGCCTGTCCGAGGAAGACGAAAACGGCGGTGATGAGCGCCTGCGACAACAGCGCGACCCAGGGCGTGCCCCACTTCGGGTGCACCCTGCCGAGGCCGGCCGGCAGGAAGCTGTCGAGGCCGGCGACGAACGGAATCCGCGCGACCGAGGCGAGCCAGGCTCCGACGCTGCCGAGGGCCGTCAGCGTGATGAGGATGGCCGCGACCGGAGAGACGCCGGAGAGCCCGATGCGCGTCTCGGCGTGCTGGATCGCCTGCATGATCCCCTGCATCCCGGTGATGTCCTCGGCGGGCAGGGCCACGAGCACGCTGACGGTTCCGGCGAGGTAGACGATCAGGATGATGGGCAGCGAGACGAGGATCGCGCGCGGGACCGTTCGTCTCGCGTCGCGGATCTCGTCGCCCAGGAAGGACGCCGACTCGAGGCCGGTCAGGGCGAAGGCAATGGTGGACCAGAAGATGATGTCCTTCAGGTGCGCTCCGGGCAGGAGCGACTTGGCCGTGAAGTGGGTCGCCGAGCCGAACTTCAGGTACGCGACGGCGCCGAGGGCGACCAGCATCGCCGTCGCGAGCCAGCGGGCGATCGCGCCGACGTTCGAGAGCCACTTGCCAATTTCGATGCCGACGACGTTGACGACCGTGCCGAAGGCGAGGCCGATGAGCGAGGCGCCGATGAAGTACGGGGCGCTCGACGAGTACCCCGTCCAGCGCCCGCCGCCCGCGTAGAGCGCGTTGCCCGCCGCGAAGTAGAGGACGGCCGGGAAATAGGGGAGGTTCGACATCCAGTACGACCAGCCGGTGATGAAGCCCGCGAAATCGCCGAAGGCGATCTTCGCCCAGACGTAGAGGCCGCCCTCCTCGGGGTGGCGCGAGGATAGTGCGATGACGCAGATCCCGAGCGGCAGCGCCATCGCGAAGAAGCCGATGACCCAGACCGTGATCGCCGAGGCGCCCCCGGCCGCGGCCGTGGCGACCCACTGGAGATTGATGCCGGCCGTGATGATGAAGAAGAGGACGTCTCGGAACCCCATGCCCTTGTGGAGCCCGGCCGGATGCGATCCCGTCTCGCAGCGCGCGTCGGCGGAGATTTCGGCGATGGCGGGGAGACTAACACCGGAGCCGTCGGCCTCCGGAGTCGGTGTCGGGAAACGGCCCGTCGGCCGTCTACCGCAGGGACTTCGTCAGCAGCCCGTGGAAGTGGTGCAGGCCGTTCTCGCGCAGGACCGAGTAGCGCCCCCGGTCGTACGTGCGCGAACGCAGTCCCCTCTGCACGGCCTCGCAGATCGCGATGTCCTCCTGCTGGACCTGGTCGCTGAAGGCGAACGAGCGGGCGAACTCCTCGGCCACGCCCGGGCTGTTGGGTTCGAGGACGTACCACTCGAAACGCGTCAGCGTGCGGTCGGGGGAAAGCGGCAGGATGGTGTTCGTCTGCAGGTTGTCGGGGTAGAGGTTGAGCATCGTGTTCGGGAAGACCCAGTAGTAGAGCGCCTCGGACTGCGACCCCTCGGGAAGGTTGCGGCGGGAGAGGGAGTCCGCGTTCTTCGAGCGGATCGGGGCGTGCTGCTTGGAGTGGTACTCGGCGGTCTCGACCTCGTAGGCCCGGTAGTCGAGCTCCTGGAAGAGCTCGGGATGGACGATCGGGATGTGGTACCCCTCGAGGTAGTTGTCCACGTACACCTTCCAGTTGCACGCGACCTCGTAGTCGATCTTCTTGAAGAGGCTCATGCGCTCGAGCGGCAGGTGGGCGGTCTCCGCCGGGATCGCGCCGAGGACCCGAGGCAGCGACGGGACGTTCGGATCGAGGCAGACGAAGAGGAACGGGCCCCAGGTCTCGACCCGCACGGTCGGCAGGTCGTGGTCGCCCTTTTCGAAACAGCGCACGCCCTCCCACTCCGGCGTGGACTGGAGCTTGCCCTCCAGCGAGTACGTCCAGCCGTGGTAGCCGCACAGGAGCGCCTTCCGATGTCCCGCGCCGCGCGCGACGGGGCCTGCCCTATGGCGGCAGACGTTCGAGAAGGCATGGATCGCGCCGTCTTCCGCCCGCGTGACCACGAGAGGCTCCTCGGCGACCGTGCACGTGAAGTAGTCGCCCGGAAGACGCACCTGCTCGGTATGGCCGACGAGCTGCCACGTGCGCGCGAACACGCGGTCCTGTTCGAGGGCCAGGACGTGCGGATCGCGATACCAGGTCGAAGGCAGCGTCGCGGCAGACGAGAGGTCCGCGTCGAACGGGAATTCGGCGGGACCTTGGGTCACCGCTTGCTCTCCTGTTTCGCGACCCGTGGCCTGACCGGGACCTTCGCGGCGATGGCGCCGCCGAGCAGGTCGAGAAACTGCTCGATGCGCGCGGCGGTCTTCTCGGCCCGGTTGCCCTGCCGCGAGAAGAGGCCCGGGTCGAGCTCTTCGGTGAGCAGTGCGTCCTGGAAGCGATCGACCGTCCACTCCATCATCGAGACGATCATGGCCTCGTCGATGTCGGCCCGGACTTCGCCGCGGCCGACGCCGAGGCGCACGAAGGCCGCCGTTCCGTAAGGGTCCTGGTCGCGAAGGAAGCGGTTGATCTCCTGGCGCAGCTTCAGGTCGGTCCCGTAGTTTCCGAGCAGCGCGATCCGGTAAGGGATCCAGTTCTCCCGCACCAGCCGGTCGGTGCGCTCGAGCCAGTAGCGCAGGGTCGCGAAGAACCCCTTCGCCACGACCTCCGCCGGAGCATCGAGCCAGGCGGGGAAGGAAACGACGGCCTTCTTGTAGCCGGCGAGGAAGAGCCCTTCCTTGCTGATGAAATGCTGAAACACCGAGCCCTTGGCGATCGAGAGCTCCGTGGCGATGTCCTCGATGCGTGTCGCATGGTACCCGCGCTCGGCGAACTGGCGCATCGAGGTGTCGAGAATGCGTGCCCGCTTGGCTTCCGCGCGCGGACGGGGAGTCGGTGGGCGAAAAGGGTCCGGCCGGGTCTCTTCGGTCTTCATGACTTTTGGTCATCCTATTAAAGCGGCGATCGGTAATCAACGGTGTGTTAGCTTAAAAAAAGAGCTAGCCGCAGTGATGACTGCCGATCAATCGCCCGAGAAGTCATACGACGCCATCGTCGTCGGGGGAGGGCACAACGGCCTGACGGCCGCGGCCTACCTGGCCCGCGGCGGCCTTTCGACGCTCGTCCTCGAGCGCCGCGCGATCGTCGGCGGCGCGTGCGTGACCGAGGAGATCGCACCCGGCTGCCGCGCCTCGACGACGTCCTACGTCGCCAGCATGCTGCGGCCCGAGGTCATTCGCGATCTGGACCTGGCGGGCCACGGCCTGCGCATGGTGCCCTGCGACCCCGCTCTGCTCGTCCCGTTCCCGGACGGGACCGTCGTCCCGTGGTGGTCGGACCGCGAGCGGACGGTCCGGGAGCTGACGGCGCTCTCGCCGGCCGACGCCCGCACGTTCGTCCGCGTGGACGACGAGCTCAAGAAGCTCGCGCGCTACCTGCAACCCTTCTTTCTCGAGCCGCCGCCCGACGTCCACACGCGCGGATTCGCGGGCGTGTTCGAGGCCCTGCGCGTCGGCAAGCGCTTTCGCGGGATCACGGGCGGCGAGATCGGCCGCATGGTCTCGTTCCTGACGGGCAGTCTCGGCGACTTCCTCGACCGCAACTACGAGTCCGAGAAGGTCAAGACGCTGTTCCTCGCCAACAACGTGTATGGCAAGCACGGCGGCCCGTATGCGCCCGGCACCGCTCTTGGCCTGCTGTTCCACCTGCTCTCGGGCGGCGAGCACGAGCTGCAGGGCTTCTACGGCCACGTCCTGGGCGGGATGGGTGCGATCACGCAGGCCATGGCGGCCGCGGCGACGGGGTTCGGCGCGCGGATCCTGACGTCGTCGCCGGTCGCCCGCATCGCGGTGGCGGAGGGCCGGGCCCGCGGGGTCGTTCTCGAGGACGGCACGGAGATCGCCGCAAAGGTCGTCGTCTCGAACGCCGATCCCAAGCGCACTTTCCTCGGCCTCGTCGCCGCGGCGGAGCTTCCCGAAGAGTTCCGCAGGGCCGTCGTCGGCATCAAGATGGACGGCCCCTGCGCCAAGGTCAACTTCGTCCTGTCGGAGGAGCCGCGCGTCACCGGCATGCCCCGCGCGTTCGCGAAGTCGGAGCGCGCCCTCTTCACGCTCGTCCCGTCGCTCCAATTCGCCGAGCGTTGCTACGGGATCGCCCGCTCCGGAGAGATCCCCGAGGAACTGTGGGTGGACTGCGTCGTCGCCTCCAACGTGGACCCGTCTCTGGCCCCGGAGGGCAGGCACGTCATGACGTGCTTCATCCAGTACGTCCCGTATCGGCTGAAGGAGGGCAACTGGGACGAGAAACGCGAGCTTCTGGGCGACCGCGTCGTGCGCAAGATCGGCGAGTACGCGCCCAACGTTCCGGCCTCGGTCCTCGCGAGACAAGTCCTGACGCCGCTCGACCTCGAGCGGACGTACGGCCTGACCGAGGGCAACATCTTTCACGGCGACCTGTCGCTCGAGCAGCTGTTTTTTCTCCGGCCCGTGGCCGGCTACGCGCGCTACCGCACTCCGATCGCCGGCCTCTACCTGTGCGGCGCGGGCGCCCACCCGGGCGGCGGCGTGACCGGCGCGCCCGGCCACAACGCGTCGCGCCGGGTGCTACGCGACTGGAAGCGGGGGGAGGCGTGAGCCGGCTCGATCCGACGGCCGACGTCGTCATCCTCGGCGCCGGCGTCATGGGGGCCTCGATCGCGTTTCACCTGGCCCGCCGCGGCGCCGGAAAGATCCTCGTCCTCGACAAGGGCGACGTGGCCGGTGGCGGCAGCGGACGGTCCTCGGCCCTCGTGCGCATGCACTACAGCTTTCCGCCCGAGGTGGACCTCGCGGTCAAGAGCCTCGAGATCTTTCGGGCCTGGAAGGATTACGTCGGCCGCGGCGGAGACTTCCGGCAGACGGGCTTCGTGCGGATCGTGCCGGAGTCGGAGCTGCCGAACCTCGAGAAGAACGTCGCGATGCACCGGGCCCACGGCGTGGACGCCCGTGTCGTCGACCGCGGGCAGCTGGCCGCGATCGCGCCGGACTGGAACGTCGACGACGTCCCGCGCGCGGCATGGGAGCCGGGCTCCGGCCACGGCGACGGCTCGGCCGTCGCCAACGACTTTCTGGAGCGGGCCCGCGAAATGGGCGTCGTCTACCGGTCGCAGACCCGCGTGACGGAATTTCGCGCGGAGGGCGGACGCGTGACGGGGGTCGCGACCGACCGCGGCGATGTCGCGGCGCCGGTCGTCGTCGCGGCCACCGGGCCCTGGAGCCGGCCGCTCTTCGCGGGCGTCGGCTTCGACCTCCCGGTCGAAGGCGAATACCACGAGGTCGCGATCCTGAAGAACCCACCGGATCTCTCGGGCGTGGGGCCGGCCTGCATCGACGGGATCACGACGACCTACTTCCGGCCGGAAGTCGGCGGCCTGACGCTGATCGGCGATTTCTGGGGCAAGCGCGGCGCCGAGGCCGATCCGGATGCGTTTTCCCAGTCGGCGTCACCGGCGTCGCTCGCGGGCCTCGTCGAGAGGACCGTGCGCCGCGTCCCGGCGCTCGCGGACGCCGAGATCTGGCGCGGCGTGACGGGCGTGTACGACGTGAGCCCGGACTTCCGGCCGCTCATCGGGGAGACCCCCGGCACGCGCGGCCTGTACGTCGTGTGCGGCTTTTCCGGGATGGGCTTCAAGATCTCGCCCGCGACGGGGCTCGTCGTCTCGGAGCTCGTGCTCGACGGGCGCGGCAGGTCCGTGGACATTTCGGCCTTCGACCCCGCCCGCTTTGCCGCCGGGGGGTCCGGGCCGATCAAGGCGCAGTGGGAGTATGGGGACGAGGAGCCGGCGGCTTACACGTGAACGGCGCATCGAGGGCCGCATCCAGCGCATCGAACGGAGGAACTGACTTGACGAAGAAGAAGGGGATCCTGGAGCGCCTGGCCGAAGGGCCGGTGCTCGGCGACGGCGGATATCTGCTCGAGCTCGAAAAGCGCGGCTGGGTGCGGGCCGGGCCGTTCACGCCCGAGGTCGCTCTCGTGCGGCCCGAGGCCTTGAAGCAACTCCACGTCGAGTTTCGAGAGGCGGGCGCCGACGTGCTGCAGGCGCTGACGTTCTATGCCAGCCGGGACAAGCTCGCGACGGTGGGCCTCGAGAACCGCCTCCAGGACTTGAACCGCGCCGCCGTCCGGATCGCGAAGGAGGTGGCCGGGGACAAGTGCCTGGTCGCCGGCAACCTGTCCCTCACCTGGATGTACGAGCATGGCAGCCCCGCCTCGTACGACCGCGTGCGCAAGACCTTCGACGAGCAGCTCGCCGTCCAGGTCGAGGAGGGAATCGACTTCGTCATCGGCGAGACCTTCTCCTGGCTGGGCGAGGCCCTGCTCGCCGTCGAGAGCGCGAAGAAGACGGGGCTTCCCGTCATGGTCACCGTCTGCTTCGAGAACAAGCCGGTCACCTCCGACGGCCAGAGCGCCGCCGATTGCGCGAAGGCGCTCCGGGACGCGGGCGCGGACATCGTCGGCATCAACTGCCTGCGCGGGCCCGAGACGACGCTGCCCCTGATCGACGAGATGCGCAAGGCCGTCTCGGGGTTCGTCGCCTGCCAGCCGGTCGGATACCGGACGACGGCGGAGAAGCCGGACTTCACCAGCCTCGAGGCGTTTCCGTTCGAGCTCGACCCGCTCCAGCACTCCCGACGCGAGATGGCGCGCTGGGCGCAGCAGGCCAAGGACCTCGGGATCAACTACATCGGATCCTGCTGCGGTTCGGTCGCGATCCACGTCCGGGAGATGGCCCGTGCGCTCGGCAAGCTGCCTCAGGAGAATCGGAAGTGGACGGTGGATTACACCCGGCCGATGTCGGCCTACGAGTATTACAGGCACGAGGGCAAGTGACCGAGGGCGTCGCCGGCCGAGCCCGGACATCGTCATGACGCTCGAGAAGTCGCTGCCCTCCGAGTACTACCTCTCCACCTCGATCTTCGAGCGGGAGCGCGAGAGGATCTTCTCGCGGGAGTGGTTCTGCGCCGGGCGGGCGGACACGCTGCCCGGGGAGGGCGCGGTGAAGGTCCTCGACCTGCTCGGCGAGAGCGTGCTCGTCGCGCGCACGCGCGAGGGCAGGCTCAAGGCGCACTACAACGTCTGCCGCCACCGGGGCGCTCGGCTGTGCACCGCGGACACGGTCGCGGCCACGATCCGCTGCCCGTACCACGCGTGGACGTACGGCCTCGACGGCAAGCTGCTCGGGGCGCCCTTTCTCAACCAGGACCCGTCCCTGAGGGAGGAGGATTTCTCCCT
>DATMNJ010000373.1:0-2082 GCA_035569175.1 Thermoanaerobaculia bacterium
GTGCTCGTCGACGACGATCGCCATGTGGGTGCGGCGCCGGCGCATTTCGCGGAAGAGGTCCTCGGCGCGCTTGAACTCGGGGACGAGGAAGGGCGGGTCGAGGTACTTCGCGAGCTCGAAGCCCTTTTCGTCGGCGTCCGAGAGCTCGAAGAGGTCCTTGGCGTGGAGGATGCCGACGATGTTGTCGATCGAACCGCGGTAGACCGGCAGGCGCGACAGCTTCTGCTCCCGCAGGAGCGTCTTCAGGGCCGTGAAGGTCGCCGTCTCGGGCAGCGCGACGATCTTCGTCCGGGGCACCATGATGTCCCGGACGGTCTTGTCCCCGAACTCGACGACCTTGTGGAGCAGGCGCGTCTCCTCGCGGTGGATGACGCCTTCGTCCGCGCCGAGGTTGAACACGCTCTTCAGATCCTCCTCGGTCAGTCCCTGCCGCGCCTGGGAGACGCCGACGACGGCGAGCAGCGCGTTGGTCAGGCGCACACAGATCTCGGCAAAGGGGGAGAGGAGCTTCATCATCCACGCCAGCGGAACGGCGACCGCGCGCGCCACCGCGACGGGAGAGGCGGCGCCGATCGCCTTGGGGGTCATCTCGGCGAAGACGAACAAGGTGACCGTCGAGAACAGGATCGAGATCAGGACGCCGTAGCGCGGTCCGAACCAGCCGGTGGCCAGCGTCGTGGCGGAGGCCGAGGCCGCCGACATGAAGAGGTTCTGGCCGATGAGGATGACCGCGAGCAGGCGCGCCGTGTGCGATTTCAGGCCGCGGATGATCGCGCTGCGGCGGTCGCCTTTTTCACGCATCCGCTGCAGATCGATGCGGCCGAGGGCGACAAGGGCCGTCTCCGACCCCGCGAAGAACGCGGAGAACGCGAGCGACAGGACGAACGCGAGCGCGTAGAGGGCCGTCTGTGGATCCATGTCGGGTTCCTTTCGAATCCGGGACGCGGAGTTTACAGGGGATGCGGGGACAGCTTCTCGAGCGCCCACCGCGCGGCGTCCGAGAGCCCGGCCTCGCGAACCTGCGCGGCGGCGCGCAGCTCGGGAAGGCAGGCGCGGTCGCCGCGAGCGCCGGCCGAAAGCGCGGCGTTGCGCTGCAGTCCGCGACGGGCCGCGCGGTTGACGGCGGTCTTTCCGAAACGCCGGCGCCATGCGCCCTTGCCCATCGCGAGGACCTGCGCGCGCGTGGGCGCCTCGGCCCCCGGCGGAGAAAGCGCGGCGCGGGCCGCCAGGGGGGCGTTCCACGGGCACACCTCCTGGCAGACGTCGCAGCCGAACACGTGGTCGCCGGCGGCCTCCTTCCAGGCGTCCGGCACGGGACCCGAGTGTTCGATCGTCCAGTAGGCGATGCAGCGCGAGGCGTCGAGCACCGCGGGAGCGCGCAGCGCCCCGGTCGGGCACGCGTCCAGGCACCGCACGCAGGCGCCGCACTGCTCGGCCGCCGGATCGTCGGCGGGCAAGTCGAGGTCCGTCACGATCTCGGCCAGCAGGAGGTACGAGCCCTGCTCGGGATCGATGAGGCAGCCGTTCTTTCCGATCCACCCGAGACCGGCCGCCGCGGCGAACGCCCGCTCGGCCAGCGGCGTCGAGTCCACGCAGACCCGGCTCGCCCAGTCCCCGGGCAGGCGCGCGCGGGAGCGGTCCGCGACACGGCAGGCACGCTCGCGCAGGCAACCGTGGTAGTCGGCGCCGCGGGCGTAGCGCGCGTACCGCGAGCCGTCGGGAGCCACGTGGGGCTCGGCCGAGTACGGTGCGGCGAGGCAGACGACCGAACGGGCTCCCGACAGCAGTCGGCCGGGCGAGCGGCGCTCGGGCAGCGTGTCCTCGAGGTAGCGCATGCCGGCGTGGAAGCCCGCCGCGATCCAGCGTTCGAAGCGGTCGAATCGGGGCGCTGCGCCGGCCCGGGCGATCCCGAATCGTGTGAACCCCGCGTTCTCGGCCTCCTCGCGCAGCACGCGCGCGGCCAGGAGTCGGTCGGGAGGCCCCTTCGCGAGCACGATCCGGATGCTAGCATCCGGGTCGGGAGGCGCCTGTGCCGCAAGCGGACCGGTTTTCCACCCGGGTGTTTGGGCTGGCGGTGGTGGC